>JAHILT010000005.1 GCA_018896875.1 Patescibacteria group bacterium | reverse complement strand
TTTACGGTCATTAGTATAAATAGATCGACGCATGTCTAATTTAGGAGTACTAAAATTTATCAAAAAAAATTAGCTCACGGATTGATGACTCAAAAAAAATTCAATAACTCATTACAATCGTGGTCGGCTTATGCCAGTTTTGCCAATTCCTGGCGATTAAGAAAAAAATTATTGTGTTCACTGAGTAGTCCGACCGCCCCCGCCAAGATTACAAAAAATGGCCAAACCTAATCAGCAAAAAATAAATAGTTTTGAATTTAGATATTTGAATTTTGATATTGTTTAGAGTTTAGAATTTAGGGTTTAGAGATTATTTAATTATATATAATTTAATTCGTTTAATTAAATGTTTATGGAACAAAAACAAAAAAAATGGCTTATTATCGCCATCATCGTCGTTATTCTTCTTTTAATCATTATTTTTGGCAGTAAAAAAGAACCTGCAATGTTTGAAGAAGACTACCTTCCTGAAGGTTTTGACAGAGAAAGTTTAGAGGATATGGAAGCCGCGCCTGAAGTAAAAATTCAAGAACCAGTAGAAGTGGCTCCTGAAGCAAGTAAGATTAACCAAGAAGGGATTGTAGTAACAGAAGAAGGAGAACCAACTAAAGTGGAAAATATGTCTCCATCAGCTCCAGAAGCTCCTAAACAATCCAAAGTTTTGGAAGAAGAAGAAATAGAACAGGTTGCAAAAAATGCTATTAGCTTAGAAGTGAGTCAAGAAAACGGTTTTAACCCAAGAAGTTTTAAAGTTAAACCCGGTCAAGCAGTAACTATTCTTATGACTTCTGTAGATAACAGAAATCATAATCTTGCTTTCAAAGATAAATCTCTCAGAGGAGTAGGACTTTATATTTATGGAGGGGAAAGCAAGGCGGTTACTTTTAATGCTCCAACTCAAATGGGTGTATATGAATTTGTAGATAGTTTTCGTATTGAAAATGTCGGCTCAATGATTGTCACAGAAGAATAAATCAGGTAATCAGGTAATTTGGAAACTTAGTTTCCAAAAATGGTCTATTAATGGGGTCTGACCCCAAAAATGGACGCTTGGAAACGTGCTCTAGTTCTGGGTTTTAGACCGAATTTTCAAATTTAGTACTTTAAGCTCCGCCCACAAAAAAACCAAGAAAAAGGTTTAGGGATTATTATTAGAATTTATTAATATACATGATTAAAGAATCCGAGACATTAGAATTAAAAAAATCAACCTCAGAACTAAAAGAGGCGATAATATCAATATCTGCTATTTTGAATAAACACCAAAAAGGAAGGATTATTTTTGGCGTAAAAGATAACGGTCAGGTAATCGGGCAGGAGATAGGAAAAGACACTTTAAGACGCATCTCTAAATCAATATCTGACAATATTGAACCCAAAATTTATCCAATTATAAAAGAAGAAACTATAGATAAAAAATCCTGTATATTTATTGATTTTTCTGGTAATGATATTCCATATTATGCTTATGGAAGAGCGTATAAAAGGATAGCTGATGAGGACAAGTTAATGTCAGCAAAAGAATTAGAAAAAATGATTTTAGAAAAAAATAGAGATAAACTTAAATGGGACAGTGAAATTTGTGAGAACGCAAAGATTGAAAATATTAGTAAAAAGAGATTAAAATGGTTTTTAAAAGGAGTTGGTAAAGAATATTATTCTGTTGGAAAATCTTTGGATAAATTAGGTTTAATTAGAGATGGTAAGTTAATTAATTCTGCTTTAGTACTTTTTGGAAAAAATCCTCAGAAATTCTTTTTAAACATTAAATTAAGATGCGCTGTGTTTGCCACAACAGGAACTTCTCTTATTCTTGACAGGCAAGAATTTGAAGGAAACCTATTCAATTTAATTGAAAAAGCTGAAGAGTATATTTTAAAAAATATTCATATAGGAATGAGATTGGAAGGATTAAGAAGAATTGATGTTCCTGAAATAAATAAAGAGGCTTTTAGGGAAGCTATTATCAATGCGTTTTGTCATAGAGATTATTGGAATAATGATTCAGTCCATTTGGCTATTTTTAAAAATAGAGTTGAGATTAGAAGTCCAGGTTTATTATTTGGA
>JAHILT010000089.1 GCA_018896875.1 Patescibacteria group bacterium | reverse complement strand
TTGGGGGGGAATTGAATATTAAATCACGCCTAACAGAGGGTACGAGTATTGTTATTAAGTTTCCATACAAGGATATAATTGATGAATAAAAAGAAAAGCCTATTAATAGTTGATGATCATCCCCTTTTCAGGGAAGGACTTAAGTCTCTTTTAAAACACCATTCTGAATTCGAAGTGGTTGGAGAAGCGGAAAACGGAGAAGAAGGAATAAATATGGCAAAAAAACTCAAGCCTGATTTAGTCATAATGGATCTTTCTTTACCTGATCAAAGCGGTATCGATGTTACCCGCAGGATACGAAACATGTTATCTGAGACACGCGTCATGATACTTAGCATGCACTCCAAAATAGAATATATAACCAAGGCATTTCAAGCTGGAGCTCATGGTTATGTTGTTAAAGAATCAGCAGCGGAAAGGCTTGTTGAGTGCCTTAAAGCTATATCAAAAGGTGAATATTTCTTAGACACCTCCCTTTCTCATAAGGTGGTTAAAAACCTTATGGAATCAGATCAAAAAGAAGCAAAGATAACGGATGCCGGTTATAAAACTCTCACCCCTCGTGAGCAACAGATCATGCGTCTGCTGGCTGAAGGACTTTCTACTAAAGATATTGCTGATCAACTTTTCATAAGTCCTAAAACCGTTGAAAACCACAGGTCGAACATAATGAATAAGCTTGACCTTCATAGTACTATGGAGCTGGTTCGTCATGCCGCAAAGCTTGGCATTATAGATGTAGATCTGTGGAAAGGGTAATATCCCCTTGGGATAAATTCCTATTCTCCTATGGGTTTCTCCCATAAAAATGAAACCCTTCCTCTATTTACAATTCAAATAATTTAAGAAATACTTTATAAAAATTATTTGAGGCTTCGAGCACCATTATTCCCATTTCGTTATAAAAAAAACACACTAAACTGATAATTTTTCTTGTTGGAAGAGTTCCTTAACAAAACGAAAATTCATCATGTCAAAAAATCATAAAATATTTGTTCACAGAAGCAGTGAATATATACACATGAAATTAGTTGGCGATTTTGATGGAAGCTTGGCATATGAATTGCTTAACCTCCTGAAAAAAAATTGTAATGCTTCTTCAAAAATTTTAATACATACTAACAGTTTGAGTACAGTATCTTCTTTTGGTCGAGAAGTATTCCATAAAAATCTTAATGAAATAAATGGCCAATCTACACAATTATTATTTACTGGAGAATACGCTTCACAACTGATACCTGGAAATAACCACTTGTCGCATATTATGTCCTATTAATATTCTCTAAGCTCACCTGCAATCGATTTGTTTCATAAAGCTAAAGTGTTACGAACTTTTTAACCTGTGAACGCTTGCCCGAATCGAATTCTTCCGCAATGTTGTGTATGGATGAACCCTGAACCCGTGAACAGAGTTACAGTATTTATATCAACTTTATCTTATTATGAAATCGAGGCAGTAAAATGATGGAACAACTATCAATAACTAAAAAAGAAAAAGCACCTCTATATTATGGTTATGAAAATTATATCGATTATTGCCTGCAGGTTGCAAAAGATAAGCTTTCAGGTGTTGTATCCAACATTGAAAATTATGAAGCAAATATTAATAAATATGAAAACATAGATTTTTTGCAGGAACCAAGGAATATCTGCCTGTTACATGAAAAATGCCTGACAAAATCAGATATTACAAAAGCCTGGAAATGCATTCTTGATGGCAAATTATTTTCAGAGCATGCTGCGGCGGGCGAGGCAACACGCCTTGGAATTGGTACTAAATACCTGATTAATATTGCCAAGGATTTATCATTAAAGAAAATTGTGGAAATTATGACCACAGAAAGGGGAGATATCGTAAAGCCTGAGGAGGTTTTGAAAAAAGCGGGATGCCATCCAGAGGAATTATTACCTTTATCCCTTGGTTCAAGACATATGCTGCAGTTCTCATATAATATACATGAACTTGCAAAAAAAACATGGTTATGACCCACAAAGCGTTCTTTCAAGGCAGCATATGCTTGTCGTACTTAATGAAGCCACCGCCAATAGGATTATTAAGGAATTTATTAACTACAGGTTCTTTGGCTTTAGTAATAAAAATGTATTATTTATGGTTCAGAAGGCATACCACGGAATAAACCTGGTTAACGGCAAATATGTTTATAATAAAAATACACCAAAACGCCTCAATAACCACGGCCAGATGGCTATGCAGCAAACCATGGATAATCAGATTTTCAAAATTGATAATAATGGCAGCAGAACCTATCTTAAAAGCGATGAATTTGGAAAAATCCTTAAAGAACTGGACAACAAGATTTCCTATAATATTGATGACTTGGACTATCTTACGGCCTCAATCGATTATGAAAGTCTGGCATTAGCATTAAAAAAAGCTGAACATGGCTATAGAATGCTAATTGAAATTGTCGGTAATGATTCGGAACACCCTCAAAAAGGCGGAATGGCGGCTTTTGATACCTTACTTGGGAAAAATGTGATGATTGAGAGTTTTCAGCTCAAAGGCATAAAAAATCACGAAATAAAATACCTTAACAAAAATT
>JAHILT010000062.1 GCA_018896875.1 Patescibacteria group bacterium | reverse complement strand
CTCATCAGTAAAATCTTTATATTCTTCTTTGCTAAGAAAGAGATTCTTGGTAGGCCAGGGTAGACCGAAGACTTGAACTGGCCCTGCCTTAGTCTCTATATTTAAAAGCTCAGGCTCGGTTACCACTCTTATCCCGGAGACATTTAAAGTATCGAAGATATCTAAGGAAGTGGCCTTACCAAAAGATACAGGGTTATCATGATTTCCATTTATCATTACTACTGGGATTTCTGCTTCACTCAATCTATATATCTGCCGGGCAAATTCACGTTGATGGGTAGGATTGGGATTGCTGTTTTTATAAGCATCTCCGGCAAATATTACTAAATCTACTTTTTCTTCCAAAGCAATATCAATGGCAAAACTAAAGCATTTTATAAAATCCTTTAATCGGGTATGCAGGCCGGTGGAAGGGTCTATCCGCCCATAATTTTCCATCCCTAAATGAATATCGGCTAGGTGAAGAAATATCATCTGATTTTTTACCTTTCCCATTTTCTTTAAGTCAAATCGTTATATCTATCTAATCTTCTAAATCAAGAGGAATAATTTATATAATTATAACACAAAAATTAATGTCTCTTTGCTGCGCTTTCACCGGCCAGATATCCGGTACTCCAGCATTCCTGCAGATTATATCCTCCCGATGGGCCGTCAAGGTCTAAAATCTCCCCGGCAAAGTAAAGATTTTCAATCCTCTTAGAACCCATAGTATTCGGATTCACTTCTTTAAGGGCAATTCCCCCGCTGGTTATCACCGACCACTTAAATCCCAACAGTCCTGTGGGGGTCAACTCTAATTCTTTTAGCAGGTGAACTAATTTATTTCGTTCATCCCGAGTTATATGATCCACCTGTTTTTCGGGTTCTATGCCGGAAAGCTTAATAATTACCGGTATCATCGATAAAGGCAATAATCCTTTCAGCAAATTCTTAAACATTCTCCCTCTAAATTTTCCCCAATCTCTCTGAATACGTTTATCCACTTTCTTAAAATCCAGAGCCGGTTTTAAATCTAAAATTAATTTTACCGGACCATTCTTCAACAATGCCCCGATATTTTTACTCATATCCATAACAATAGGGCCGCTTACTCCAAAGTGAGTGAAAAGCATCTCTCCAAAACGTTCATCCTGTTTCTTGCCATTTTGGAATAATTTGAGTGAGACATTTTTAAGAGATAAACCCTGTAGTTCTTTCACCCAATCTTCGGAAGTCTTTACCGGGTTTAAGGCCGGGACAGGTGCAATTACAGTTTGCCCCAATTGTTCAGCCCATTGGTAACCGTTACCGGTAGAACCGGTCTGAGGATATGCCTTTCCTCCCGCACAGATAATAAATTTATCGGCACTTATCTGGCGGTCTCTAAGTAAAACCTGAGATATTTTTCCCTTCTCCTGCTTAAACCCGGTTACCTCGGAATTAAACAAGATGTTGACTTTTCCCTCGGCTAAATATTTTACAAGTACATTTAATATGTCCTGAGCATTACCCTTCTCCGGAAAAATTCTATCCCCTTGTTCTGCCTTACCTTTTACTCCTCGGGATTCAAAAAAATTAATCACTTCACGCGCTCCAAACAGAGCCAAAGCACTATAGAGAAAACGCCCATTCCTGCCGAACTTTTCAGCAAATTTTCTTATATCAAACTCGTTATGAGTAAAATTACAGCGTCCCTTGCCGCTAATCAGCAATTTTTTACCCAGAGTCTCATTCTTTTCGATTAAAACGACTTTTGCTCCCAATTCTGCTGCCCGACCAGCTGCCATCATCCCGGCTGGCCCTCCGCCTATTACCACAATATCAAAATGTGACAGGGGACGGTCCTTTGTCATATTTTTGCTTAGCTTAGGTATTTGATTGCTTGAATCTAAGTATAACTTCGTTGTACTCATATTAAAATAAACAAGAGTCTCCTTCCTTTTATACGCGTGTCAGGGGGACAGTTCTTTTGACACGATTTTAAATGAAAATAAATATTTGTTCTTCATTATATAATACTATTATTATCTTAAAACAATAATTTCAATTCTGCGGCAAATATTTAATAATTCGTGTATAATAGATTTATTAATTTGCCAATTGAATTAGTCGTTAGTGAATAGTGAATAGTCGTTAGCAGTAATACAAGTTTTTAGTTCTTGGTTTTTAGTTTTTATAAACTCGAAACTATTAACCCATTACTCATTGCTGTATTTCTTATACTCTACACGCTCTACAATAATAATATTCTGGATTCTGGCTCCTGAATCCTATTTTCTTAACTAACTAACCAGGTAACCAACTAACTAATTAACGAATCAAAACAAACAGGAGATACATTCTATGATTTCCCTTGAAAATATCAGTATCGGCTTCCAGGAGAAAGTTCTCTTTGATAATTTAAACTGGAGAATCCCCAGGGGCAGCCGCATCGGTCTGGTAGGCAATAACGGTACCGGAAAGACCACCCTATTTTGCACTATCGTAGGACTTATTCAACCCGATAAAGGTAATATTACTTTACCACGAAACCAGCGGATTGGCTACCTT
>JAHILT010000061.1 GCA_018896875.1 Patescibacteria group bacterium | reverse complement strand
TGGAGAGAAAATAGCGCTTATTTTATAATCAAGCGCATGTTCTTTGAAATTATCTATCGTAGATTTCATATTTTTATCTATACCAGTATGATTGGTAAGGATTCCAATATTCTTTCCCTTTAGTTCTTTATAAAGCCCCTCTTCAAAATAAACATCTAATCCTGTCTTGACATTTGCAAAAAGAATAAAGGGTAAAAACAAAAAATAAATTGATAACGACTTCATTATTCAGTCCTTTTTTTATAGTTTCCTATAAAATCTTTTTTTTTTGAATAAACTCTTTCATCTAAATAGATATTTTTGATATAGATGCAGTAATTTTTTATATATGCGCAAAACCATGAAAGACACAAAATCTGAATCACTTTTTGTTCAAGATGCCTTAGAATTAATCGATTCCGTTAAAAACAAACCCTTTAATTCCGAAGAATTAATTAATAAATCTTTAGAATTGGCCGTTTTAATTGTTTCAGAAGCAAAAAGGATTCAAACCCCCGCGGAGAAGAAAGAAGAAGAATATATTGTTGATTATATTAAGACGCTAAAAGACAAAGCCTTTATTATAAATCTTTTAGACCAGTCATTGCGCAGCAGCTCCTTTAAAAGGACAGCTGATCAAATTGCTTATTTATTAGCTCAGCTTGGAACACCGAACAATTTTCCCTTACTCTCAAAAATAAAATTATTTTTAGTAAAAATATTTAATCCTCAATTTTCTAAACTTTTTGTTGGTTTAGTTAATAAAACCCTCCTTAAGGAAACTTTTCATATTTTTGCCCCAGCAGAAACAGCTTTGTTAAATAAATATTTAGATAACTTAAAAGAAAAAAAAATCACCGCGAATCTCTACCGTTTTAAGAAAAGGGCTAAAACTACTCAAGAAGTTGAAAAATATCTAAAATCTTATCTAAAGCTAATTGAAAAAGAAAACGTCGAATATATATCAATAAAACTTGAAGATCTATCAAATAACATTAATCTTTTAGCGTGGGATATAATAGCCGATGAAATTGCAGAAAAACTTCGTATTCTTTTTCGCGCTATATTAAACAACCCCCTTCCTTCTAAAAAATATAAGATTATCCATCTAGATATTGAAGATTATAAATTATTTGATTTTTCTATCTTTATCTTTAAAAAAATTCTCAAAGAAGAAGAATTTTTAAAACTTACCTGCGGTATTACTCTTTTAGCTTATTTTCCGAATTCATATTTAGCTTTAGAAGATCTCACGCAATGGGCAAAAGAACGAGTAAAAAAAGGCGGAGAACCAATTAAAATTAGAATTGCCAAAGGTGGTGATTTACCAAAAGAACAAGTTTTTGCATCAATAAATGCTTGGCCCTCTCCAACTTTTGCAACAAGAGCTGAAACCGATGCTAATTTTAAAAAATTATTAAACTTTTCCCTAACACAAGAAAATGTTAAGGCTGTACAGATTGGCGTTGCTACTCTAAATATTTTTGATATTTCCTATTCTCTTTTATTATCCTCTGCAAATAATGTTGAAAATTCTGTTTTCTATGAGTTTTTAAAAGGAAAAACAGAACATATCAGCAATGCCCTGCAAAAATTTTCTGAAAATGATTTAATCATTTACTGCCCTATCATAAAAAAAGATGATTATGTCTATTCAATAAATTATATTATTAGAAGATTAGACGATGCTACCAATAACGAAAACTATATAAATAATTTGCCGAAAATTATTCCAAAAACCATTTATTGGGAAGAACAGGTATCTAACTTTTTACAAAGCTGCAGCGAAATAACTACTGTTTCCTCTTTGCCCAACTTAAAACAAAACAGGCTCTCTCCTTCAAAAAAAGTAAACATTAATGCCCCTTTTGAAAATGATCAAACCACTGATTTTACAAATAAAGAGAACCGCCTTTGGATGAAAAATATAATTGAAAAATGGCAAAATTTTAAACCTGAAAATATTTGTCCTTCCATTGGAGGAAAAGAGATATGTAATAATTTCGATGGCGAAATATATTCACCCTCTAATCCTAAAGAAGCTCTCTATAAATTTTGTTATGCAACTAAAGAACAAATTGAAAAAGCTATTTCTACAGCTAAAAAAAATGAATCTTCCTGGAAAAAAGTTCCTATCGAAGAAAAAATTTCTCTCTTTGCTAATCTTGCCCAAAAATTTAAAGAAAAAAGAGATCTCTTAATTGGAACCTTAATGCTTGATACCGGAAAAACTTTCGCTGAGGCCTGCACTGAAGTTTCAGAAGCAATAGATGCTATTGAATACCACCGAAAACAGGTATTAAAACTTTTAAATTTTACCGATATTGAATGGACGACAAAAGGAACCATCTTAATTACTCCGCCATGGGGCTATCCTTTTACAATTATTACAGAGACAATCGTCGGAGCTCTATTAACAGGCAATGTTGTCATTGTAAAGCCACAGCTGCGGGTAATTTTTTCCTGTTGGCAAATCGTCAACCTTATGTGGGAAAATGGTATTTCTAAAGAAATATTACAGTTTGTGCCCTGTACAAATAAAGATTTCCAGTCTCTTTTGCTCACCGATCCACGCATTAATTTGGTTATCTTATCGACAACAGCTGAAAAGGCAAAAAAATATATCCT
>JAHILT010000060.1 GCA_018896875.1 Patescibacteria group bacterium | reverse complement strand
ATTCTAATATATTTTCCGCAATTTCCAAGTTTTCTTGAGCTTCTTCAACAGACATATACCGTGAAAAAAAATAGTCACTCATTACCTTAAAAGATTTTATCGTTTTTTCCATTTCTTTATTTTTGACATACCTTAAAAGATCTACTTTTTTTTCAATATAATCATCTAGAAGCTTGTCGTTTGTTGCAATAAAGGTACTATTGTTAAAAAATTGTAAAAAGGGATTATCAAAGGCTTCTGGCCTATTTGAAAAAATAATTGGAAATTCCCTATTAAAAACATTAACCTTCATATTATAAATATCATCTGTAGAGCCTATAATTGAGATTGGTTTATCTGTAATATCACAAATTTGTTTTGCAAAATTTTCACCAACCCTGCATGCATGCAAAACAACCTTACTAACATTATCAAACCAGCTTCTTTCTAAATCTTTATCCTCCAAATAACAATTAGGACTCAATCTAATAGCTTTACCATCATATCTTCCATGCCCACCCAAATATAAAAGATCAATATTACGGTCCTTGAACCGCTCCAACGCCCCACTAATTTCCTCTTTCGATCTAACGACCACCTCAACTGTTTCTTTGAAAAGGCTTGTTAATCTATCTAAAGAAGGTTGGGTTATAGTAAAATGTCTGTTATAATCTATTTGCGGATCAGCTCTTAATATTAATGCAAAATCATGTATTGCCATAATTAAAATATTTGTTGTTAATTTAAAATATTATTAAAATTGATAAATTATTAAGAATTAATTATAATAAAATGAAATTATTAATTACAGAACTATAATTAAACATGTCATATTATATAGACGATTCTATTATTCAGATAGCTAAAACTACCTTAAGCTCTTCAAAAAGAGCTATTTCTTTTGTATGTAATTATTTTTTTAAACTTGATCCCACAAATTTAAAAATAACATTTACATGGTCTGCATCATCTATTAATACATATAAAGATTATAAAAATTTATTTAATATTAACTTTGACTTTCCTTTAAACCCTCCCTCGACAACTAGTCTACAGCCCCCTATGAGGTTCTCTAATAGCCTAAATACTGGCATTCATTATCTATTAGAAGAAAGCTCTCAGATTGAAATAAAAGATCCAAACATCCTTTTTGATGATTCTACCACATACAAGGGAACTTTAAAACAGAGCCAAAATCATGGCCTCTACTTAGATTTAGATGATAGTTTCATTGATAGCTTTTATAATCTGATAAATGATCAAAACATCTTAAAGCCCCCATCTTTCTATCCAACAAAGTCCTATATCAATGTAATTTCTCCTCAAGAATATAAAAATAGAGAAGTAGAAACTATCAGAGAATTAGGAGAGACCTTTTCTTTTACTATAAAAGGCTTATATTCAATTTATACTGAAAATGACCCTACATTAGAAAAAGTCTGGTTTTTAAAAATAGATTCTCCCCAATTAGAAGATTTACGATACAAATATCATCTGTCTCCTAAATTTGGAGGTCATAGTTTCTTCATTTCTATAGCAGTAAAGCATTCAATGAAGACTTTTCTCAGCTATCCTTTAATGAGAATTAATATAGCTTTCATAGCCGCTTAAAAATATTTTTTTTGATTGTTAATAATATTCTAGATAAGTTAAAAATTTTCCTAAATTAAAAATTTAGGATATTGTTATGGCGGTAGCATTACCCCAACGGATAAGCGCTGAAGATATAAGATGCCCTATTACATATGATCATCTTGTAGCCCCCTATAAAACCAACTGCAACCATACATTCTCAAGACTCCCCCTTACTTCATGGATACATACCCATTCTCAGAACCCATCTTGTCCTCTTTGCAGAACAAGAATTACAACGGCTCAGCCTGATAATGAAATGGCAAGAAGGGTTGATCAATTTGTAAGAGAAAACCATCTTCAAGATCAATATCGAGAAACTAGAGAATCGCAGCAAGAAGAATTTGCCCAATATGTTAATCTGCCTGTTATACCAAGAAACCCTTATGTTCCAAGAAGACCTTATGCCCTAAGAGCATACCATCATCCTCATTTTCAATTTCTACAACAACTATTACATCTCACAATTGATGATAATAATTATGCAACTATTGCTCGACAGCACATGTCGGCTAAGAATTATCCTGAAGCCCTTAGATCAGCCTTAAGAATCCAAAATATTGAGAGAAAAAATAACTTATTATTAAATATCACGGAAATGGCTTTCGAAGATTCTCATCTTCGCTTTGCATTAACTATTTATCCACAAATAACAGGTTTTTGGAATAAGTTTATTTTTTTAACGATAATATCTATTAAATCGATCCAAAAAACACTTTCCTTTGCTATAAAGCTTTTGGCTATTTACTTATGTATTCAACTAAGTCTTTTTTTAATTACTACTGGGTATAAATTTGCAGCTATTGGAGCAAGATTTCTATTTAGAAAAATATTTACAAAAGTTTAGAGAACTCTTCTTCAGTTAATATTTT
>JAHILT010000059.1 GCA_018896875.1 Patescibacteria group bacterium | reverse complement strand
ATTAGTTTGACCAGGAATCACACAACTACCGCCACAGCCAGAACAATCAGTAAAGCCACAAATATTATTTGATATACAGACATCATTCACACAAATTGAATGCGGATTAGTTAAAGGCAAAGCACAACCAAAAGGATTCCAAGGATCTTGTCCTGCATAACAAATGCCTCTACAACCATCAGAACAAGTTTCTCCTGAAGCTAAACCAATAACACAACTACAATTAGGAATACAATCGTCGTCAATAATTCCACTGCCATTATCATCGCCAATTCCACTGCCACCATCGCCATCGCCGTTAAAAATGTCGTCCACAATATTATCTATATTGTATTCTCCTCCTTCTCCTGCTTCTGTTTTACTATCCATCTTGCTCACTTGTCCTGTCACATTAATTTTTAAAGTCATATATGAAACTGGCGTTGTTTTTGTTTTTATAATAATTATTCCAGTAGGATCTATATTACTTTTGTTTGTTTCAGTACTAATTAATTTTACTCTTGCGTCAGAAGAATAAAATATTATGTCTCGTATAACCATATCATGCTCATTGCTTTCAAATTCTAATTCACTATTTAATTCATTTTCACCTCCCTCTCCAGATAATATTTCATCATTTTTACTATATGATACATTATTACAATCATCTTTATCCTTAAAAACAATATATTTATCAGGAGCATTAGAATCGCCAGGCGCAAAATGAACACCATATCCACAAATACCATCTTCTAAATTCTGTATTGTTAAAGCCTTAGCTCTATTTATCGCGCTAGCAACATTTGCAGTATCTTGAGAAAGATTAAGTTGAACTTCTGTGGTTCTAGTATTTACTAATAAAATACCACTAGTAATAGCTAAAACTCCAATTACTGCTACGACCTCAATGAGAGTAAATCCTTTATTAAAAAATTTCATATTTTTCATTATATCATATATTTGAGACACAATATGACACTCCGTCGATTGTTTTCTCTTAGTATAAAATCTTATATTTATAATGAGAAAATTAATCTTTATCCGAAACCCCCGCAGTTGCTTCGGCAAGGTCCCCGCTATGCCTGCCCGGCCAGGGCGGGGCGAAGCAACGAGGACTAGCAAGCGAGTCGCTGGACGAGCGAAGCGGGTTGAGGGAAAGATTAATTTTTGAATTTATTATGCTGTTTCCAAGAAAACAATCGACGGAGTAATATGCTCATTTCACAATTCACACTTTAGATCAAACTAAAAAAATTGAAATAATGAACTAAAATATCATAACCAAAAAAGAATATTGCTAAAGCTCCTAATATTAGAAATGGACCAAAAGGAACAGAATCTTTTAATCCTTTTTTCTTGCTTATTAAAAGATAAACGCCGTATATTGCTCCAATGATAAAAGAAAGAGCAAGAATAAACATAGTATCAGGCCAGCCAAAAATTACGCCTAACGCCACAGCCAACTTTAAATCTCCCATTCCCATTCCTTTTCCGCGAGTAATTAGAATAATCAATCCTATTACAATAAAGGCTAAAAGAGCACCGTACAAATGATTAATCCAAATATTTTGTCTAACGCCGAAAAGCATAGAAAAGCCCCCTAAAAAAGATCCATCCCCAAACTGTGAAAAATTTTTATAAAAACTATTCTCAATCATTAAAACTATTCCAGAAATAATTAAGAAAATATTTAATTCATCAGGAATAATATAAAATTTGTAATCTATAATCCAAATTAAAATAAAAGTTAAGAAAATCGCTATCCAAGCAACATTAAAAATCCAAAAGAAAGAAGGGTAAGTAAAGAATAAACTATTTAATCCAGGAATAGATTTAAAATAAAGTGGAAGTAGAAAAACCAAACCTCCAGCCAATTCTACTAATGGATATTGCCAAGAAATTTTACTCTTGCATCTGCGACAACGCCCCCACTGCGTAAAAAAACTAACAACAGGAATAAGTTCGTACCACCTAAGAGGATTTTTACAACTTAAACATTTAGAGCGTCCGTGAGTCTTTTTTAAATTACAAAAAAGACTTTCTTCGGGAAAATATCTAAATACAAGTACATTTAAAAAACTACCTACTGATAAACCAATTAAAAATAAAAATATAGCCATCTTATTCTAGAAAGAAACACAATAAGTTTTATCTACACCACAAGTTGCATCACAACTACTTCCTATTCCTTTATTATTACTTGCATCAGATAAGGTGGCTTTTAAAACATAACCGGATCCACATGTACTATAAATATACTTAGTTACTGCTTGCGTACCATCATCAGGATCAGATGGTAGAGTACTAACACCGATACCAGCACCTACAAATCCTAGTGTTCCAATATCTACGCCTGCCCCAGCAGGATATTCGCCCTCCTTGGCATAATAAAGTTCTAAAATATTTTGAATTTGTCTAAGATCGGCTATTCTTCGTGTGTCTTTTCCGGCACCTCTAAAAGTACCTAGCCCAATCAATGTGGCAGAAGTTAAAAGACCAATAATAGACATAACTATTAATATTTCGATAAGAGTGAATCCCCCACTCACAGATGAGTATGGGACGAGTCCTTTTTTTGATTTTAATGTTTTGTTCATGGCTATATTATATCATTTATATTTTTTATATATAAGATGCTCTATGTTAATAAATCAACTAACGACCTAATACGAAATAACGAATAAATTAACGAATTGCTACGAATTACGACTGACGACAAAGAAAGAAAAAGAATAACCTGGATTCCCGCCTTCGCGGGAATGACAAAGGGAGCGGAGATGACAAAGGGGACGAGAATAACAGAGAAGAAAGCGGGAATGACAGAGAGGAAAATCCACTTGTGGTGAGCGAAGTCGAATCCACCCTAACCCTCCTTTTTAAAGGAGGGAATAAGAAAGAGCGGGGGATGATAAATTCTTGATTTCATTTTTACATTTTGCATTGTCATTTTCCATTTTGATTTTTCAATTTTACATTTTTAGAACACTTGTACTAATCCATAAATAGGAAGTAAGACAGCAGAGAATAATATTCCCACCGCTACACCTATAACTATCATAAGTGCTGGTTGAATTAACTCTACTAAATTATCAATAACTTCTTCTGCCTCTCTAGTATAAAACGATCCTGCTCTTGATAATAATTCATCTAACTGCCCAGTGCTTTCTCCCACTGCAACCATTTGACTTATAAGAGAAGGAAAATAAGTACTATTTTGTTCTAAGGCATTAGATAACAAAACTCCTTGTCGCACCGCAGAAGCTAAGT
Source organism: Patescibacteria group bacterium (assembly GCA_018896875.1). Classification (GTDB taxonomy): domain Bacteria; phylum Patescibacteriota; class Minisyncoccia; order UBA6257; family 02-FULL-45-10c; genus JAHILT01. Next base: position 1,029 of record JAHILT010000059.1, on the reverse strand, counting down.
CGCTGATAATATCACGATAAACAATACTGCCAACAGTACGACTAGTAATTTCTAAAGCTTGAGCGACAGGAACCCCTCCTTTTATAAGAACGCTAGTAGATTCAGCAAATCTAGCTATGTATATTTTTTTAAATAAGTTTCCAAAAAGTGGCAATTTAACTATGATTTCATCAAAAACAACTTTTCCTTCGGCGCTCTTGAAATAATTAACAACGCTAATAATAATCATGCCAAGAAAAATAATTAATATTAACCACCATTTAACAATAATATCTCCTGCAATCAAAAATATTTTAGTAAAAAATGGTAAATCCATACTAGCTTCATCAAAAATAGGCTTAAGCTGAGGGAATACAAATCCAATCATTATCCCTCCAACTACAAATAACAAAACAAAAACTATAATAGGATATGTTAAGGCATTTTTTATTTTTGAAGTAAAAGCATGCTCTTTTTCTAAATAATCAGCTAAATAGTTAACAACTTCATCTACTCTCCCTGTAATTTCAGCCGACCTAATCATACTAATAAAAAAATTAGAAAAAATTTCTCCATGACGTTCTAATGACTGAGACAAAGAAAGACCAGAATCTACGTCAGACGAAATCTCTTCAACCACTTCTCTTAAAATCAAATTACTAGTTTGTTTTTGAACATTTTTTAAAGAATCTCCAAGAGAAATTTTAGCGCTCAATAAAACAGCAAATTGACGCGTAAAAACCATTACGTCTTTTTTCCCAACTTTCTTAAAAAAACTAACTAATGGATCGTACCAATGCGAAATAACGGCTGATTCTAAGCTCAATATATAAAGATCATTACCAGTTAAAATATTATAAGCAGCCTCACGATTTACGCCTTCTACAAAACCTGTTTGTAATCCTCCAGTTTTATTTCTAGCTTTATATTTAAACTTCATGATAGTAAATGTAAAATGTAAATATCAAATATCAAAATGACAATTAAAAATGTCAAAATTATTATTTTATTTACAAAATGATTTTGAAAATTAATTTATGATTTAAAATT
>JAHILT010000058.1 GCA_018896875.1 Patescibacteria group bacterium | reverse complement strand
TAAAGAAAGAAAAATTATCACTTAGAGTTTTTATTGTTTCTGTTTTAATTATTTCAAGTATATTAGTTGTTCTGAATCGGGAGAAGGGAGGAATAAAGTTCGGTTTAACAGGATCATTTAATCCAATTGATATAGAAACATTAAAGGGTGGTCAAGAATTAGCCCCATTAGCCGATTGGTTTAATAAAAATACAGCAAAGGATTCCGTTATATATTATTTAGGAGATGATTATAGTTGGTTTTTGCCTATTTATACTCACAACAATGTTTATTACAATAGCAATATTGGCGCTTATTTAATGCCCGATTCAGAATAATTAATATGCTTGAAATAATTAAAACAGAAACAATAAAAACTCTAAGTGATAATTTTTCTTTCTTTATGACACTCAATATTCCCGCTATTATTAAAAACAAAAAAAGTACCACAATCCAATAATAATGCATTGAGAAAGAAAGAGCCTTGCCGGTTATGATATTTTGCCAATTTAAAATAATACCACTTAAGCCCAAAGATGATAAAAATATAAATAATTTTTGATCTTTAAAATATTTTCGGCTAAAAAACAACGCAACCAAACCCATCGTCGCCAACCCAACATTAAAATAAGCGGACGGAATTCTAGTGTCTATAAAACCAAAACGCAAATTAGAATCCACATAAGAAAGATCTAAAAACCCCATTTTTAAATTAAGAACATAAGGAATAGAAATAACTGCAATTGTAATCAAAAATAATAAAGCCCCCTTCCAGTGAAAAAATCTTTTTTTTCTTATGGATAAGAAAAATAAAACTAAAAAGTACAAAACAAAAGTCGCTGTCCAGCAAAAAGGATAAGTATAAAACTCTACTCCAAAAACAACAGCCAGCCAAAAATTAAGTTTAAGTATTTTTTTAGTATCTCCCTCTTCTGTGGATATAATTTTATATATTAAAAAGATACTTAAAAATAAAAATATAAAACTAAATTGCGGATTTATAGGCCGATTAAATATATAAATAAATACAAAATAATACGAAAATGCGGTTAATATAGCTATATTCCGCGACCGAACAAAAATAAAAACTGCCGCATAAAGCGCGATAACGCCTATGAATGGAAGCAGAAAGTCATTAATCACAGTCAATACTGGAACAGATATGCGCAAAATTTTTGCCGTACCACCTAAAATAATTTCTGCCAATGGTTGTTGTAGAGAGGATGCGTCTTTGTATTCTTTTAAAAAGGGATTGCCGGAGCTCAAGTGTCCATCATACACGTCTTGTATTTTAGCTAAATAGTGATCTTCGTCATTACTAAACATCGGATAAACCCCTTGAAATTCAGAAATACCCAGCTTTAAGATGGCGGAAAGAGTCGGCAAAACAATCAATAACCCGATGATAAAAGCGACAGGAAAAATTATTTTGTGCGTTTTTAGAAGATTCATTTACTTAAAAATATTTTTTATAAATCGGACTAATTTTTTAACACCTATAAAAATAAAACTAAAGTTTAAAATAAAATATTCTATACTCCAATTTGGATAAATATCTAAACGCTTCATAGTAATTGCTTCCGCGCCAACCGTGCCAAGAACACGCAAAACATTTTCATTGTATGAGCCCTTAGGAAAAATAAACAATGATGGAAATTTATTAGTTTCAAAATTAGTTTCAATCCATTCTTTAGTTTTTAAAAATTCTGATTTTATTTCCTCTTCGCTTAAAGAAGTCATTGGCTTATGATAAAATCCATGATTTGCTATTGAAACACCATTTTTAGACAATTCCATTAATTGCTCTAAAGAGCAAATATTACGCTCTTTGTCATCTATTCTGGTAGTAAAAGACGCTTTTTGGGCAACATAATAAGGATTAACAAAAACTATAGCGGGCAAATTATATTTTTTCAAAATAGGCAACGCATTTAAAAAAACATCCTCAAAACCGTCATCAAATGTAACAAGCGCACTGTTAGAAGGAAAACTTTTGCCACTTTTTAATAACTTACTAAACAATTCAGCATCTAGAACATTAAAATTGTTCTTTATAAATTTCATCTGCCTATCAAAATTTTCCGTTTTCACAGAAAGCAGAGAAGATCCATCAGAAATAGAATGATAAGTTAATATGGTAAGCTTATTAATAAATATATTTTCTATTTTTATTAATAGTAAGCTCACAATTCTTAAAAAAATCCACATATTTAAATATAAAACATTTGATTGAGCATAAATGTTATATAAATTATATATGAAAATAACTTTTATAACTACACAAATCAATCTAGTAACTGGAGGCGGGGCTAATTTGTCTACGCATCTAAAGGCACGTTCTATGGCGAAATTGGGACATGAAGTAAAAATACTTACTCTGTTCCCTGAAAAAAATTCTTTTGATGAAACTTTATTATATACAATAATTGAATCGCCAACGAGATTTAAAAATTGGATGACTTTACAAATCAAAATATTCTTTATTCTTAGAAAATACGAAAAAAAATCAGATGTATTCGCTTTTGAAGGCGAACATTTTATTTGGGGAGCCGGACTTTATCGCCTTCTTGGAGGAAAAACTCCAGTTTCAATGCATTTTAACGGATTTATTTTTGCTATATTTGAACATGGCACTACTTATAAATTAGAAGTAATGTCAAAAAGATCGCTTAAAACTAAATTATCTTGCGGATTTAGAAAATATTTTGAAATAATATTTG
>JAHILT010000084.1 GCA_018896875.1 Patescibacteria group bacterium | reverse complement strand
GCAGCGTTATCTGCCGTTATTTTCGTAGCCCATGCCGGCCCTGCCAGTAAGACAGAAGCGTTTTGCAAGGAAATCCTCTCTTGGCAAAAACCAGTTTATACATTTGAAAGTGATTACAATAAAAACCTTATTAAAATGGTAGCGCGGCCGGTAAATACAGACAATGCTTCTGGGTGGGCAAGCTTTTTTCATGAGGAATAATGAGAAATAATCTGTATGCCAAAATATCGTTCGGAGTAGCTTGTCTCCGTTCCTTAATTACGTGGTTATTTCAGCGGCATCATTAAGTGGTGTATGCGGAAACTTGTCGGGTAGGGTTTATTTTTTGGTACTTTGCGTAGATGAGAAGATACCCTGTGATCTCGATCTGGGAAATCACGATGGCCGGTGAGTTTAACAGCGAGAGCCTGGGAAATTTTTAAAAACACTCTATCCGGATGCCCGAACAGTATGTAGCCAAGCATTGCTCCCTCATCAGAAAACGGAGCATATCTACACGTCAGGAATTCATTTTTTACATCCTTGACGTATGCAGAAACTTGCTGATCTGTTTTTAAAATTTTTGCCTCCATCGGCCACATGATTCGCTCATCAGTATTACAGACAAAGGCAAGATCATATTCGGGCGGTTGCGCTGGTGCCGGCTTTCTGGTTTCACGCTCTTTGGGTTCATGCTTGATGTGACAGAACGTTATCGGAGGCATGCTCCGTCTGATACGATGTTCAAGAAGTTCTGTAATCTCTCGTTCCAAGTCGTCTTTTGCCACGTTCCAATCGACTTTTGATAATATTTCCGCAACCAACAGATCATATCCCGCCCATACCCATCCCAGCATGATTGTGGATGCATCTGATCTCCATTTGCGAGCTAACCGCTTGAATTCTATCGGGGCAGGTTGGACAGTTTCAAGAATTGTGCGTCTTCGTTGCATTTAGTCAGTTTTCCAGAACCGGAGAATCATAGTGGATTTGTCTCATCCCGCCACATCATAATGTCAACAGCGATGCTGTCTGCATCCCGCATGGCAATAGAACGCGTCCAATATCGGCAGCAGTCCGGCTTAATCAAGTAGACCGTCGGAATCCTCTTCCTTCCACGATTTACAACGTCATAAACTTTCGCAACACGTTGGTGTAATACCCCCTTTGATTTGCCGATCTGCGATGGCGCCAACATCTTATCCCATTTCAGCAACTGGTCACGAAGTTCAGCGCAGGAGTATCTTTCGATGCAGACATCACCATCTTTTATATCATCGAGATGTATGGCAAGCAACCTAACCGGTAGTCGAGAGCCGTCATTTTCGGAAAAGATTGTCGCGCTTATTCGTTTGTCAGAGCCAAAGCCTGCTTTCAAAACACGAAAGAAAAAGTCACAGTAATTCCTAAGGAAGCTTTCTTCGTCGTTATCTAATACTTGAATATATCTTGTCGGAAGCCTGCCCGGGGAATGGGAATTTCCCTTGAAATCAGGCAGGGTATAATTAAAAAGGTCATCAATCAGAGTCCATTCACTTTCAGAGAAATCAAAAGCTTCCTTTACGCGTTCATCTAATCCATCATAACTTGATAACCCTTCCAATAGATTTGAACGTATTTCAGGGAGAGGGACCTTCAGAAGGTCATCCACAGTCACCTTAGGTATATAGTGGGCCATTTGACCACTTGATAGCATTAAATAAAAAGTAGCAAAACGGCTGTTCATGACAAGACACACCGTTTCAAGTATGTCTTTTTGCCCGTGTTTCAGATGGACGGATATATAACTTAGAGAACAAAGAATTCCATTTTTGCTTCCTTGCACAATTGCAGCTTCAAAGCGTTTACTGCCTATCTGCCACCCCTGTTTGATAATAAGTTGAGGGGGTGTAAACACAGAGTAATCCGTGGATTCTCTTGAATGTACCCGTACATCATAATTTTTTGGGAGGTTGCGCGCGTCTAAATATAAGAACGTACCTTTAGGGAACTTTTGTGATTCCAATATCCTGCGTTCAAGTATTTCGTTATCTTCTCGAGCACGATCACCACGGTTAATTCCTTGACGTTCCGAAATTCTGTTTTCACGCAATAAAGAGTAAAGCGTTGTATTCCCGGCCAATCTTCGAATCAGAGCCAATTCACGAGGTCCGCCCCATGTATAGACAGACCAAATTGTTGAATCGCTTGCAGCATCATCCTGGTAAATCAATTGGACATCATTGGGTTCGATTACGATTCTAAGGTCATCATCTATGGTTTTCATTTCTTTTGGCGCAATATAAGGAAACGGCTCCCCATCCGGTGTTTCAGGACTGAAAGTGACGATACACGACGGACCTATAGCGCCCTTATACAAACCAAATCTCAGAGTTGATAGATTAACAACTTGTTGAATTTTAAACGATGAAAAAAACTTTCGACGAAATCGGGCAGCCGTGCCCATATTATTCGTGAGCAAACCAGATGGTTGAAGCATTGATACGATCCCATTCTTTTTCGAAAGAGATGCAGCTTTGGGTAAAAACATCGGGCCAATGTTTTTGTTGGCAACCTCCCACCCTCTATTTTCCCAATAACTAACATCGGAATCACCAATGGTTCTTTTGCCCCAGGGTGGGTTCCCTATAACAAGATCGAAAGTCTCGGCATCTTCTTTTGCACGAAATCCTGAAACATTTTCTTTAAAAAAATCAGCCGCAATGATTCTTCGTCCTCGTAAGGTGGGAAAATCTACTTGGGTCCAATAGTGTTTCGGATCGATTTCGTCGCACATTGCCAAATAAAGGCTGAAAGATGCAACACGCACTGCATGTTTGTCACGATCAATGCCAAACAAGTTTCTTGTCAGAAACCATCTCAAATCCTTTGGTCTGGGCTTCAGTTTTTTTGAGGCTTTCCAGCGCCAGACGAGCCGTTGAAACGCTTTGACAAGGAAAATTCCTGACCCACATGCAGGATCGAGAATTTTAAGATCCCAATCTGTGCCGCTCCATGGCAAAACACCATCCAGAATAAAGTCAACAAGATGTGGCGGCGTATATACCGTGCCTGTTTTACTTTTCTCTTTTTTGTCCTTCCTGGTTACGAACTCTTC
>JAHILT010000057.1 GCA_018896875.1 Patescibacteria group bacterium | reverse complement strand
CTAAAGCTCTTGGGGCAGAAATTATAGGACAAAGAAAGCGAAGAAATAAAAGAAAGAAATAAAGGAGGGATTAATGATGAAAGGAAAAGTAGAAAGTGAGAGATTGGCAGATAAGCCAATATGGAAAATGGAGAGCCTAACATTAGAACACAGGATAGCTATATTGGAAAAGTTAAGCCCTTTGACTGAGAATATTTTTATGGAGATATTTGAATGTAAATCAGTGTTGATTTGGAGAAGAATAAATCCAAAATATTTCAAAGAAATGGAAAAAAGCAAATGGGCTGGCTTGATTCGGTTTAGTTGTTTTAAAAATTGTTTGCTTCGTTTTTTGATAAAAAATGGAGTGGGGTGGATAACAAAAGAAAAGGCGAGAAGTGGAGACAGGAAGATAGCAATATATGAGTTAGTGGAGAAAATGAGCGATAGGGCGTTGAAAAAGAGAATGTCTGTATTGAAAGGATTAAGTCCTCCTACAGAGAACACTTTAATGGAAATATTTGAGTGTGAAGGGGTGTTGATTTGGAGAAAGATAGAGCGACAAGCTGAAAGATATAAGAAAAAATACGGGAAAAGAGATCATTTATCCTTTACTCGTTTTATGGAAAAGCATTCTATTAAAAAAAAGAAGATTTGATGATTTTCTAGAGTCTTCGTAGCCCCATTCAGTTTTTACTGGGTGGGGCTTTTAATTTTGATTTACCGTTGACTTTTTGGTAATTTGTGGCACTATTATTGATAGTTACGGAAAAGTTTTCGTTTGAAAATATAACAGGAGGAGTTATGAAAATTTCTTTTTCAGCTTGGTTACTTATATTTGTGGCAACAATTTTTGCGGCTTTTATATCAATTCCAGTATTTTTTGGACCTTCTTGTAAAAAAGAGACAAAGGGTTCTTGGGTCTTAGATGGACATTCAATGATTATTGATACTTGTCCTTCTCTAAAAAAAATTCGTTAATTAAAATGGACTAAGCAAACCCAAACTGCTTCCGCCAAGGCTTTGTGCCTTGGCGGTTTTTAATTTATTTATCTATAAATCTTACGAAGTGAGATTTCGTAAGAATGGGGTTTTTTTGGTATAATAGATACAAGTATTTAATAAAATAAGAATTATTTTAAATTATGTTACAGAAAGACCAGAAAAAATTTAACAAAGGTGAAATTGTTATTTATAAACCTTCAAAAAATAAAGTTGAATTAAAAGTACGTTTTGAGAATGAAACGGTTTGGTTGGATGCGCATCAAATGGCGCGTATTTTTGATGTTAATAGACCTGCAATTGTAAAACATATTCTTAATATTTATAAAACAGGAGAATTAGAGAAAAAATCAACCTGTTCCATTTTGGAACAGGTTGCCATTGATAAGAAAGTTCGTAAAATGAATTTATATAATCTAGATATGATTATTTCAGTTGGTTATAGGGTTAATTCTCAAAGTGCGACGCAGTTTCGTATCTGGTCAACTAAAGTATTAAAGAGTCATTTATTACAAGGATATACCATAAACGAAAAAAGATTACTGGAAAAGCGAAATGAATTAAATAAATTACAACAAACAATTTGTTTTTTGCAAAAAAAATCAAAAGCGAAATTGTTGGAAGGACAAGGAAAGGAAATACTAAATCTTTTAGCAGATTATTCTAAAACTTTATCTCTTTTGGAAAAATATGATAAGGGGAAACTAAAGATTAGAAAAGGAGAAAAGGCAAGGTTTGTTTTAGAGTATAAAAATTGTTTAGATATAATTTTTGAATTAAGGAAAAATTTAATAACTAAAAAAGAAGCTGGCGATATTTTTGGTGTGGAAAGAGGTGGTGTTTTTGAAGGTATTGTAAATAATTTGTATCAGACATTCGGCGGGAAGGAGTTGTATAAATCAATTGAAGTCAAAGCATCTCATCTTTTATATCTAACCATAAAAGACCATCCTTTTACTGATGGTAATAAAAGGACTGCTTCTTTCTTGTTTGTTTATTTTTTGGATAAAAATAATTATTTGTATCGTGAAAGTGGAGAGAAAAAAATAAATGACAATGCTTTAACGATATTAGCATTGCTTATTGCTGAAAGCGATCCGAAAGAAAAAGAGCAAATGGTTGCTCTGATTTCTCAATTGATAAAATAATTTATTGTTTTTGTCATTCTCATATTCTGCAGAATGTTGGAATGAATAGTGTTTGGAAAGGGGGATAAATGCTTGAGGTGGAGGTGGGGGGTAGTGATTAGCCACTAGCCACTAGGGATTAGCGATAGAGAATGGCTCTAAACTATACCCCTAATTCGCCCGAATAAGGGGTATAAGGAATTGGGATTTTTTTGTCATTCTCATATTCTGCAGAATGTGAGAATGAATTGTGGGATGTGAGAATGAATAGTGTTTGGAAAGGGGGATAAATGCTTGAGGTGGAGGTGGTTTTTTTTGGTTTTTTGAGAAGGAGAGTTTAAAAAAGGGGGATAAATGAGCAAGCTGGAGGGCGATTTTTTTGGTATAATAAATTTATTGAATTTTAAACTATTATTGAATTAAAACATGACAAAAATATCTAAGCAAAAAAAGCAAAAAAGTAAATTACAAATTATAGATTTATTCGCTGGGTGTGGAGGATTATCTTATGGTTTTGAAATGGCTGGGTACGATGTTCTGTTAGGG
>JAHILT010000056.1 GCA_018896875.1 Patescibacteria group bacterium | reverse complement strand
TTATAAAGATCTTTGTGTTCTTCCATATAGCCGATAAAAATATATGCTTTTGAAACGGAATATTTTTCTTTCAGATATACTTTGAACCGAATGAGATCCAATTTCCAACCTTGATCCTGAATACTAAGATTTAAATTCTGACTATCTATAAAAGCGTAATTATTCGGTTTCTTTAAAATTTTCTTTTTTTGGTTATCCATTTTTTATCTATCTTTATCTTTCAAATAATAATAAAAAATTACTTCCGTCTATGTATACCGCGACTCTTTCTTTGTTATTAAACATATCCATAGATTATAGAACATAAATGCCTAAATAAAAAATATTATATATTTGTTATAATTAATCTGATATGAAAATAAATCCAAAGATTTTTAGAGCCAACGATATTAGAGGAAAATATCCTTCGGAGATAAACGAGGATGTTGTTTTTGAAATAATAACTAAAATAAAAAGTCTTTTTGGGGGGGGGATTGTTATCGGTTATGATGCGCGCTTAAGCTCGCCTGGTCTTTATCACGCAGCGATAAAAGGAATAGAGAACAATGAATTAAGAATAAAGAATAAAAAATCAAAAAACATAATTCATACCGCAGGGCTCATTACATCGCCAATGCTTTATTTTTTAGTAAATAAATTAAAGGCTAGTAGCGGAGTTATGATTACTGCATCGCATAACCCAAAAGAATATAACGGACTAAAAATTGTTGGCAAAAACGCAATGTCTGTTGGAGGAAAAGAAATACATAAAATAATTCCTAATTTACAATTTAGAATTTACAAACAAAAGAATTAAAAAAGAAAGAAGGGTTTAATATTTGGAAGTTGAACTTCCTAAGGGAAGTTCAACTTCGAGGAAAGAAAAATCGGAACAACAGAGCGAGTAATCTTAAATCTTTATTTTTTAATTTTAAATTGTCATTTTGATTTTTGAGATTTACATTTTTAATTTATTATTATGAACTACATAAACCTATACGCAAATTTCTTGAAAAAATTTATTAAAGTTAAACGCCCCTTGCGTGTGGTTTTTGACTGTTCTAATGGAACCAGTGGGATTGTTTTAAAAAAAGTATTTGAAAAAAATAAGTTTATGAAACCTATATTTATAAACGACCGCCCTGACGGAAATTTCCCAGCTCACGGACCCAACCCATTTAAAAAGGACACCTTGCGTCAACTTCAAGAAAAGGTTAAAAAAACCAAAGCAAATTTAGGGGTTATTTTTGACGGCGACGGAGACAGGGTACTTTTTGTTGATGAATTAGGTCAAAAAATTGACCAAGATATAATTGGATTTATTTTAACTAAAAAATTCGACCCTCCATATATAGCGACTACAATCAATAGTAAAAAAATAAGAGAATTAAAAGGATTTATATTAACTAAAGTAGGACATCTGTTTATGAAAAAAGCTATGAAAGAAAACAAGGCTAATTTGGGAATAGAGCGATCTGGACATTATTATTTCAAAGATTTTTTCTATTGTGATAGCGGTATTTTCACTGCCATACAAATTATTAATTTTATTAGCAATTTAAAAACAAATTTGTCTGAATATATTAAAAACTTTGATAATTATCAAAGACTCGCAGAAACTAATTTTGCAATAGAAAATATTGAAGATACAAAAAAGAAAATCAGTAAAATTAAAAGTTTTTATAAGATAAGATTGAAAATCCACCCTAACCCTCCTTTAAAAGGAGGGAATAAGAAAAACTGGCATGTACAAATAAGTGAAAGCGACGGGTTGTTTATGGAATTTTTTTCAAAACTAGAATGGTGGTGGTTTAGCTTAAGATTTTCTAACTCAGAGAATTTATTAAGACTAAATATAGAGGCAAGTGATAAAAAACTACTTAGGGAAAAAGCTGGGGAAATAAAAAGATTATTGACTTAGAGACACAACGTAAATATGCGAATAAATCCCCCTCCTTTAGGAGGGGTTAGGGGAGATTTAAAATAATGCATCTTTCATATAATAAAAATCTTAAAAAATTAAGTCGTCAGTTGCGTGCTAATTTTACTGACGCTGAAAAGTTGCTTTGGTCAAAAATAAGAAAAAAACAAATAAAAAATTATCAATTTTTTAGACAAAAACCAATCGGAAATTACATAGTTGATTTTTATTGTGATAAAGCAAAATTAGTGATTGAAATTGATGGTGGGCAACATTATGAAGATAAAAATATGAGAGATGATAAAATTAGAGAAGTTTTTTTAGAAAAATAAGGATTAAAAATAATG
>JAHILT010000004.1 GCA_018896875.1 Patescibacteria group bacterium | reverse complement strand
TCTAAACAAACATGATCAAGAAAAAAAAGGCTTTATGGGGAAGCTTGGAGTATTGGTAAGAAAGGCTATAGATTGTTGTGTTGAGTAAAAAACCGCTATTTCAAGCTATTTCCAACGCCTCATATATTGAGCCATTAGAAAATTGAGTATTTTTTAATTTATTAAAATTTGAGTTAAAATAAAAGCAATATAAATTACTAGTAAAAATAGACCTTCTTTTCTGTTTATTTCTCTGTCGGTTCTGGAGAAAATATAGAAGAACAAAGCAGTAGCTGCCGTAAAAATAATACCTGTGAAATAAGGAGAAAAATTATTTATTTTTAAAGGACAAATTATAAAGGTTAGTCCTAAGATTAAGGTAGAGTTAGCTACCACAGAACCCATTAAATTACCTAATACCATGTCCTTACGTCCAATAATTATTGCTTTTATTCCGAATGATAGTTCTGGCAAGTTGGCGCCTAAAGCCACAATCAAAATACCAATCATAAATAAAGATAGATTCATTTTTTCTGCTAAAGAGGTAATTGACCAAACTATTCCTTCTGCTGATATTAGAAGTAAAAATAATCCCCCAAAAAATCTTCCTATATCTTTTAAGAATAATTTAAATTCTTTATATTTTTCTTCAAAATTATTAGAAAGTACTTTGGTAAATCTTTCTTCTTGAGCACTAACTTGTGAAAAATAAATTATTAAAGCTAGTAAAAGGACTATTCCGTCTATTCTGGATATTTCTCCGTCTAACATTAAAAGAATAGGGAAAAAAGCAAGAATTGATGTATAGATTGCACTTCGGCGTATTGTTACTGTTTCCATTTCTAAATTTTTTCCTATAAAAACAGCAATTGCTACTGCTAATGTAAGATTAATAATATTGGATCCAATAATAGTTCCAAAAGCGAGCTCAGGATGTTGGTGAAGGGCAGCATTAATTCCAACGAAAAGTTCTGGGATTGAAGTGGCGAAAGCCATTAAAATAAAAGATACAGAAAATTCACTCCATTCTAAAAAACGAGCGATTCTGGTTAATGCCCCAACAATCCAAGTTCCTGCGCGAACCAAAACCAAACAAGAAACAATAAAAATAATAGAGTAAGTAATTAGCATATTGTAGATAGAATATATTATAAACAAAATTTTACTTTTTGTCTCTTAGGATAGGCATATTAAAAGGCCATTGATTTTACTCAATGGCCTTGGTTTTTTTACCCCCCACTTATACATAAGTGTGGGGGTTTACATAAATAAATGTACGATCCATCCGATGAATAATACAAGCAATAAATTTAAGTAAAGGTTTGTAATTAATGTAATAATTGAAGAGAGAGCTTCTTTTGCTTCTTTTGCTTCAAGTTTATTATAGTGTTCATTACTCCAGGTACTTTTAATTTTTTTAATATCATTTTCATATTTCTTCGTGCTGTGTTGATGAGTAATAATTGACATTATCATTGCGATACCAATGGCTACCGCTAGTGTTAGTTCGGGTAAATGGAAAACTGGAACGATGAACCAACCCCATAAAACACTAAGCACATATCCCCTAAGAATCATACTTACTACTATTAATAGTAATATAGTCGCAAAAATTATCATAAGAATAATCATGTTATCCCTCCTTTATTTATTTTTTAAAGTCCAATTTTATGCTGATATTAATTTATATGAAATTAATATTTATGTCAACAAAAAAATAATGTGGACCATACCGGATTCGAACCGGTTGCCTCTTCCATGCCATGGAAGCGCTCTACCAAGTGAGCTAATGGCCCTTTATATAAATTATATAATAAACTTTTTTTATAAAAATTCAATCTTTATTTTTTTGTTGTTAGTTATTGGTCGTAAGTCATTGGTTAATTTTTTGTGCCCTCGCGAAGAATCGAACTTCGATCAGCACGTTAGGAGTGTGCTGTTCTATCCATTGAACTACGAGGGCTTAATTTAAAAAATACAAGAAGGAACTATCCAAGCTTGTTTTATAATAGTTATATTTTAAGGAATTGGCAAACTAAAGTAAGTGGACTAGCGACTAGTAAAAATAGTAATTAGAGACTAATACATTAGTAGTTAGTAATATTGCTAATTTACTAGTGGCTAGCTACTATTCTTGTTATCCACAGCTTTCTTTAGAATCTTTTTAAATTTATGTACTATACTAATTTTAGTACATATTTAGGATTTTATATCGTGCGTAGAAAAGGGTTTGCGACTGAATTCTGTTGTGAGGACAGAACAAAGATTTGCCAGCC
>JAHILT010000055.1 GCA_018896875.1 Patescibacteria group bacterium | reverse complement strand
GTTACAGGGTCGGGAACCACGGATGGCAGGGCATTTATGGTCGCTGATAGCAATAATAGTCCCAAGATAGTGGTCTTAGATAGCGGCAACGTCGGCATCGGGACGACGGCGCCGGGGGCGAAATTGACTGTTGATGGAGCAACGGGCGTGCTTGTTCACGACGGTACTTATACGGAGTATGGGTCTAATTTGGCCTACAATCAGTCTAGCACTACTAATACCTATCTTTACAATTCATACGCGGGTAGTACAGTGTCAGCAATTAAACTTGGATTCGGGACTTCGTTAGGTTCTAACGTAGTGGCGACATTTCAACAGAGCGGCAACGTCGGCATCGGGACAACTGCTCCTAATCAGACTTTGGATGTGTATGGTATTGTTCAGGCGCAGGGTTATATTACTACCAGTGATAGGGATTTAAAAGAAAATATCCAGGAAGTAAGTGCTTCTACCCATTTTAAACCTTTGAAGGCGTATTCTTATAGGTATAAGCATAATGTTCCTGGGGGTGAAAATTTGGAAGATGGGCAGGAAGCTTATAAGACTGGTGTTGAAGTTGATGGTGTGGAGGGTAGGGTTGCTTTGGGTTTCATGCAGGATGAGGTTCCTGAGGTTTGTAGGGTTGGTAATGGTATTGATTATGGGTGTTTGACTGTTATTTTGTGGGGTAAGATTGCTGAGTTGCAGGAAAAGTTGGATGGTGGGGGTATTGGAAGGGGTGGTTTTAGTTCTGGCAACGTCGGCATCGGGACGACGAGCCCGAATTACCAATTAGAACTATCTCTTGATTCAGCAGGAAAACCAGGAGCAGGTGGATTATGGACAGTTGTTTCAGATGAGAGGATAAAAGAAAACATAAATAATTTAACAAATGCAATAGATAAAATAAATCTATTAAGACCTGTTTCCTTTGATTTCATAGAAGATTACAGAAACCTTCACGAATTAGAAGACAGCACTTACACAGGCTTTATTGCACAAGAATACGAAACTGTCTTCCCTGATGCAGTAAATATAAAAGGAGATATAGAAAAGGTTTCAAAACCAGCAGTCACAGACGAAAACGGAACAATAATAACTCCAGAAGAAAAAGAAGTCATTGTCAAAGATGCAAAAGATGTGAATGCAGGGGATTTAATTCCTTATTTAATAAAAGCAGTTCAGGAAATTTTCATTTGGGATACAGAACAAGACAAAAGGATTGAAGGTTTAGAAAAAGAGAATGAAGAATTAAAACAAAGACTTGAAATATTAGAAAGTAAATTATAATCTTTCCACAATTATTTTTCTTATTTTACTTTTAATTTCTCTTTTAAGAAAGCCGCGAATTTTTCGCTAAACCCCAAAATCCGAAAAATCCAGGGCTTTTTTGTTAAGAAACTCGTGGCTTAAAATTTAGACACTACATAATCTTTTGTTGGTCTCTCGGCAACCTCTTTTTCTTATTCCTTAATTTATAAACAACATGCAAAGGGAAAAATTCATAATAATTTTTATCATCAAACCACGCACACCTAAAATGGTAAAGTCTAATACCTGTTAATCTGCTTAATGCTAAAGCATAAATTGTTAATTGCTCAATTGGTTTTTGCTTTTTTGCAGAGGGCTTATAATCAAGAATATAAATTGAACCATTTCTCACTTGAATTAAATCAATATGTCCAGTAAGATATTCTTCATCCTCTAAATCAATTGGGACTTCAAAGTTTAATTCGTGCTTATAGTGCTTTAAATCATTACTATCTAATAAGATTGCAACCTCTGTTGCAACTGTGACTGAATCATTGCTTAGCATAAAATCTTGCAAAACTTCGTGACGTAGTTTATTATTGGATACAGACTGCACAACAAAATTTGCAGTTTTAACCGCAAAATTATTTTTTGGAATAATCTTTACTTCATTAAGATTAAACAAATTCTTAAATTCAGATGCTCGTTTAGTTTCCTTCTGAAAAATCTGATGCGGACATTCTGCTGCTGCTAATTCTAAAAACTCTGCTAAATTCTTAAACTTATAATGTTTAAAGTCTTCATTCAAAATTATATCCAACTTTGCCCGATGATATTTAAAATCATATATTTGTTGATGAATTAATTTTACCTCTTCAATTAATTCTTTTTGAGAATATTTTTTAAATGCAAATTCTCGCATCCTGATAAAAGGGACATATTCAGAATACTCTTTTATCCAGTCTGAAATTATTCTTGGAGTTATTACCAACCCATATTTTTCATTAATCAATTCAGGTATTCTTTCATATGAATATAATCTATTATACAATGTGAGAACATCTATAATTACTCGTAATGGATATGTTTTACCTTTTGTAATCTGTGAAATCAATCTCTTATTGCAATTTTTACAATAATATGTTTGAATTTCTTCATATTTTTTCTTTCTCTTGCCTCTTTTGATTAGTTTAAATTTGCAATAGGGGCAGTGAGTTAAAATTTTATAATTATCTTGAAAATTAGGTTTATCTTTGAGAGCGATATTTTCAATAAGTTTTTCCTGAATCAAATTTTTCTTTTCCATAATCATCTTTATTTTTGTAAACCCTTTCCCATGCATTTCTTAAATTCAGAATTTTTCTTTTTTGCGTAATGTATTTTAGTAAAATTTTATCAAGAATATCTTTATTATTTTTATCTTCTGAAAATTTTTCCCGCAAGATGTCTAATTTTGTTATAATATTTGAGACAAGAGTTATACTTTCAGTTAGTTTTTTCTTTCCTAATTCCTTGTCATCAAACCTGTCACCATAGCCCTCGGCAATTAATTTTGGGATTTTTTCAGCTAATGATTTTAGTTCCAAAATATCCTCTGAGGATTTTATAAAATCTATTTGAGAAATCTCATTTGCAAGAGAAATTGTTACTTGATAAACATAAAGATCTCTAAAAGTTTTTATCGGGCTTTTGACGCGATAATTATTGTATTCTATTTGATTTACCTCTAAAAAGAGATGGAAATTAGATTTATATAAATTGTGTAAGGCATTTATTCTAATTGTTTTTTTTTGTGAAATAGAGATAATAGTTTCTTGTGTTATTCCTTCTACATCCTTTTCTTTTTTATAACGGAGAAATTGAAAGCATTAAAAAAATTAATTGCAGAAGACTTTCATGTAATCTTTGAAAGGGGAAGTGATAAAGAGCTTAATGGCAATGAAGTTCAGATGGCATTATGGCTTGCTGTTCAGGAACTCAACACCAAAGTTAATGAAAAAGACACTGAAATTCAAGAGATGAAAGATGAAAACAATGCCAAACAAGAGCAAATAAATGCTTTAAAACAATTAGTTTGCCTAGACCACCCAACTGCACCCTCTTGTTAATAATTTCTATAAATATGCCAAAACACCCCACCTTACACCCCAAGTTCTGATTTAAAATCCAAAAACATGTCCTCTAATTTTTTAATAGAAAGCTTTATAAATAACCTTGCTATTATTATAATATTCTAAATAATAGTGAGGATAAAAATGGTATATGTAAAGAGAGATTTGGAAGAAAAAATTCTTAAATATCTGAAAAGAAAAGAGATAATCGCTATTGTCGGACCAAGACAGTGTGGCAAAACAACATTAATGAA
Organism: Patescibacteria group bacterium; assembly: GCA_018896875.1. GTDB lineage: Bacteria > Patescibacteriota > Minisyncoccia > UBA6257 > 02-FULL-45-10c > JAHILT01. Next base: position 3,196 of record JAHILT010000055.1, on the reverse strand, counting down.
ACATATTTATAAAAGTCTGAAAAATACTCGCTTTATTAGTTTTGAAGATAGAGATGTTCTGGAGATGTTTGTGGATGACATTAAATCATTTATTCAGCAATATGCTGAAGATGTTGATTATCTTTTTATTGATGAATTCCATTATGCTAAAGAAGGAGGAAAACAATTGAAGTATTTTTATGACCATTTCAATACAAAAATTATTATCTCTGGATCTTCTGCTACAGAACTGAGCATACAAGGCTTGCGTTATTTAGTCGGAAGAATATTTATCATGAACTTACATCCTTTTTCTTTTGAAGAATATCTGCGCTACAAAGATGAAAAATTATATCTGTTGTATAAAAAGAAATCTTTTTCTCAGCCAGTGATTGCCAGGATAAATAAGCATTATGAAGAATTTATATTATATGGGGGCTATCCAAGAGTGGCCATTTCTGATAATGAAACTGAAAAAAGGGAAGTTTTGAAGAATATTTACAATACTTATTTTCTCAAAGAAGTGAAAGAAATATTTCAGCTATCAGAAGATTTTAAATTAAGCAAGCTTATTAAGTCTCTTGCTCTGCAGATTGGGGGGCAGATAAATTACAATGAACTTTCTTCTTTAACAGGTTTTGATTATTCTGATTTATTGAGGCATTTGAATATACTGATTAAAACATTTATTTGTGTTGAAAGCAGACCTTTTTTTACTAATAAAAGAAAAGAGATTGTTAAGTCACCTAAATTATTTTTTTTAGATAATGGCTTTAGAAATCTTGTAATTAACAATTTTCAGGAAATAAAAAATAGACCTGATGCTGGAGCGTTAAATGAAAATTTTGTAGCCTCGGAGATTGTTAAAAAAAATATAGAACTGCAATACTGGAAAACAAAGGCAGGAGCAGAAGTTGACTTTGTTGTTGAAAAAAACAGCAAAATTATTCCTTTGGAAGTTAAATCTACATTGAATTCCCCCAAGATAACAAGGTCATTTAGGAATTTTTTAAATGAATATAAATCTAATAAAGGCTTTATTTTTTCTTATGCTTTAAATGAGGAATTAAAAGGAAAGCAGTTAATTATATTTAGTCCGTTGTTTTCTATTGCACATAGTATTTAATCACTATTGATAATCTGACACTGTGTTCTGTTAGCAGTTTAGGGCAACGTCGGCATCGGCACGACGAGTCCGGGGGCGAAGTTACATATACAAGATTCTATCAGTCCCAATATAGTGTTAGAAAGGACTAACCCCACATATTTTTCTAAATGGGCATTGAATGTAGGAAATAATGCTGCTGGAGACTTTGTTATTGATAATTTAAATGACACAAAAGGCCCAATTGTTTATATTAATGATACCGGCAACGTCGGCATCGGAGAGACAGCGCCGTTTACTCCTTTACATATCACTGGTACTGATGCAATGACTACTTTTGAGACTTCTCAGAGCGATACTGGTTCTCTGGGTTTACAATTTAAACATAGTACCACTGGCGGTTCTACAACTTACATAAAATCAGCAATAATTTCTAAAGCAGTTGGTGTTGCAGCGGGTCTCGCCGATATGTATTTCATTTTAGATAGTAGTAGTGATGCTGGAGTTTGGGATGAATCAACCGACACCAAGCTAATTATCAAAAATTCCGGCAACGTCGGCATTGGCACGACGAATCCGGGGGTAAAGTTAGTAACTTATGGAGCAGGAGGGTTGCCAGTTACTTCCGGAACAACACAAACATATGGTTTGCTGAGATTACAACTTAGTACTAATTCTGTACTTGATATGGGGATAAATCAAGTTAGCCCATACCACGCATGGATACAATCTACAGATACAGGGAATTTGGCACTAAATAATCCTTTATTACTGAATCCAAACGGAGGCAACGTCGGCATCGGGACGGTGAGTCCAGGAGCGAAGCTGAATGTTTATAATTCTGCCGCAGGGTATGTTACCAAATTTGATACTGGTTCAGGCAACTACGCTTTCAGTGCATATCAAGTTGCAGGAGCCGACAAGGGGTATATTCAATGGAATATAAATGATGCCGCTAACGCAGTAGGAACATCAATGATACTTAACAATATTCAGGGCAAATTAATTTTACAAGATAGTTCGTATACAGGAATAACACTAAGTGGCGGCAACGTCGGCATCGGGACCACCAGCCCAAATAGTAAATTAGAAGTTGCAGGTTATATTAATTCAACAAGTGGAGGATTTGCTTTTCCAGATGGTTCTGTTCAAACAACTGCTTCTTCCATGCAAATGAAGACAGGAACTTATACAGGTAATGGGATTGATAATCGGAACATAGATATTGGCGTAGATTTGTTAAATGCTGAGTATAAATGGTTGGTAATTAAAGGTTTAACTGGTTATGGTATGCATAAATTTGGGCATCAAACTACAGACATAAGTAACTATTTTACTGATGGAACTTCGATAGCAAATGGTATTCAAGCGTGGACAACTACTGGATTTCAGGTAGGAACTACCTACATCAACACCAATACTGTTGTATATAACTATGTTGTATTTTGGCAAAATTAAAAAAATTGAGAACAGCAACGTCGGCATCGGCACGACGAGCCCTGTTGGCAAATTACACGTAAATTCGTCTGATGGGACGCCATTTGTCATAAACGCAACTAACGACGGCAACGTCGGCATCGGGACGACGAGTCCACAAGCACAGGTACATAGTGTTGGTGCTGATTCTGCCAGTAACTGGGCAGGAGATACAACTAATTATTATGGAGGGGGTGCGGCGTCATATGGCACAATATTCGGAAACCAATATGGGGCAGGTGCTGGGTACTCGTATGGAGTTCAAAACACCACTACTTATCACAAAGGAGGGAATGCTGGCGGGTATTTTAAAGGTGGTTCTAGTGATGCTTATTCAGGTGGTGGAGCCGGAATAGTTGCTATTGGGGGAGATGCAGGCACTCCTCAAAATAGCCTTGCTCAAGGTGGTGCTGGGATATATGCACAAGGTGGGCTAAATGATGATAGTACTACCAGAGCTTATGCGGGATATTTTAATGGCAACACTGTAGTAATGAACGGCAACGTCGGCATCGGGACGACGGCACCTACAGCTGGAAAATTACAGATTTCAAATCCTGATACTACAAGTAATTTAATAGGAATATATTTAACAAACAATGATTCAGATCAGTATGGCTTATATATTGATGGAGC
>JAHILT010000054.1 GCA_018896875.1 Patescibacteria group bacterium | reverse complement strand
TTTGTCCAATGAGGAGGAGATAGTAATTCACGCTTTTCTAAAGGTGAGAAAGTATTCATTATAGTAAATTTAAAATGTAAATATCAAATATCAAAATGACAAATTAAAATGTCAAAATTATTTTTTATTTTTTAATATTAAAATGCTTGAAATCATAATGTTGTCTAAAATATTTATCTCGCTTCTTAAAAGTTGTTTTCCTAGAATATCGCAAATAGAATTCTTAGGAAGTTTATCAATAAATTTGATTAATTTTAAAACTCAAGCATAAAGTCTTTTCTTAATTTTATTTTTTAACTTTACATTGTCATTTTCCATTTTGATTTTTTAATTTTTATTTTTTTATAGTATCTCGCACTTCCCTCCCGCACAAGCAAGCTCTTTAGAGCCTTGAGTCTCATCGTGTTTTTCATAAATAAGAATCTGAGAAAAATCAATTTCAGGCATCTTGTCTATCATTTCCTCATAAGTTTCTTTGCTAATTTCTTCGTATGGAGCCATTGAATATACATAATCTTCACATGGAAGAAAAGAAAGCCCGCCAACTATATCCCAATTTTCATAAACCCAATTAGCCACTTCAACCCATTCATTTTTTTTAATAGAAATAGTTACAGATGGATTATGTTCAGTGTAATTTTCTTTAACTATTTTCCAATGTTCTAGCTGTTTAATAGCCGACAAATCTTTGCCAAAAACACTATTTTCTGGAGCTTTAATCGGAAATTCAAAAATATAACTTGTGGCATTATCATAATTTTGCCCAACTTCAGGACGATGAGGAACTTTTTGATCTTTTAACATTTTAAATAAACTATCTGTAGCAGATATTCTTATCCGCCTAATATAATAAGGGGCATAACGAGGATGAAGACCAGAAGATGAATCAACAAGCTGAGAAACCGTTCCTGATGGCTTTACACAAGTTACAGCCAAAGACTGATTTATCCCAAATTTTTTAGCGTAAATTTTATTTACATTTATAGCTTCTTTTCTAAGTTTATCTAAAGTACTTTTATTTCGTGCAATCAAAGAATCCCATTGTCCAGTAATGGAGACTCCTAGAAGTCTCTCTTCTTCGCAATTCTTTTCCCATTCTTTGGAAATATAAGAAAAATCTGTAAGTGTAGATTGAAAAGTTCCTAAAATAACAGCTAACTTAATTTTTCTTAATAAACTTTTTTCTGTATCAGATGGGCGAGCCACTACTTCCGAAAGGTTACAAAATTCTCGGGAACGCAAATTAATTTCTCCGCATGGATTACAACCAACTGTAAAACGTTTGTTTCCCATTTTTTTCCATCGTCTTTCAGGAATTTGATGTTTTAGTCCTTCGCGATTAAAAATACCTCTTTCTCCTGAACCGCTTTTGGCTAAAGCTAGCCATTCTTCTAAAAACTCAGATGCTGTAGGTTTTTTATCATAAGCTACAGAATTATTAGCCATACTTCTTTGAGGATTAGTTAAATAAAACATTCCTTTTTTAGCGTCTCTTAAATCCTCGTCATCTAAATCAGACAAAGATAATAAAGCGCTACGACGCACTCCTCCCATCACTACCACCTCTCCTATTTTGCAAAAAATATCATGAACGTCCAAAGAAGTAAGTCTTCTTCCTTGTCTTTTTAGTATTCTTTCACGAGCAAAATTTAACGCCTTTTTTAAAGGGTCTGGTCCAGAACTTTTGCCTCCCATTGTTTTAAGCCTTGCTCCTAATGGTCTCAATTTAGAATAATCAAATTCAACATCGCCTCCATTAAACCAAGTCTTTAGTCCTAGATAAAGAGCATCTGCCCATCCTTCTTTATCATCTTCGATAGTGAAAACTTTCTTTTTTTTGGCAATCTGTCTTTTAATTTGAGGAAGTTTTTGAATGGTTTGTTGTTCTACAGAAAAACCCACTCCTGTTCCGCACATTAAAAGATACATAGTTTCCGAAAAATCGCGAAGCTTAGAAATAGCTATATAAGAACAATTATAAGCAACTGCATGGGTTCTTTGTGCGGCATTGCCAGCGCTCCACATTAAACGCATAGAAGGCATAATTTCTTGTTTTAAAATAGCTTGATGAATTTCTTTGTATTCTTTTTCACTAAGTTTTTTTACTATATGGCTTTTCATAAAATCCATATATCTCTCTACTGTTTCTATCCAAGTTTCACGCCTTCCTTCTTCTTCTATCCATCGAGAATAGCTACGATAATAAACAAATTCGGCTAATGAATTATGAAAATATTTTTTGCTTTTGCTTGCTAATTTTTTAATATGCCTAGGAATTTCTTGTTTTTTATCTCTCAATCTAGCTCTTTCTTGTCTGTAAAGAATATATGCCTTAGCTGCCTTGGCATAATCCATTAAAATTAAATTCGTTTCAATAACGTCTTGTATATTTTCAACTCCAGGGAAATTATTTTTACCATACTTTTTAAACAATTCCTTTACTACGCAATCAGTTACTTTTTTAGTTTCTGTGATTCCGTCTTGTCCGCTAGCATTCATTGCCTTTAAAATAGCATCTTCTATGCGTTTTTTGTCAAATGAAATTATGCTCCCATCACGTTTTTTGATGAATTTAATCATGCTAAAAATATTACTAAATATACTATTTCTTCTTTCCTCTTCTTAAAAATGCTGGTATATCCCATTCAGAGTCTTGTTTTTCCTTATCTGAACCATGCCTTTCTTTTGATTTTGATTTTGATGCCGAACTTATGCGCAAATCCCCTGCTTCTCTATCAATTGATAAAATATTCTTTTTATCCTCGTTTTCTCCAGGAACACTTTTGTTCTCTCCCGTAAAAGAACTGAATAAACCTGAAGATGAAGAATTGTTAAATCTAGAAATTGAACTTTCTGAAAAACCAGTAGCGATAAGAGTAACTTTGATAGATCCTGATTTCATTTTTTTGTCCTGATATGCTCCAAAAATTATTTTTGCTTCTGGATCAACAACTTCAGAAATAGTTTTGGCTATATCATTAATTTCGCTCATCTTTAGATCCTTTCCCCCTGAAATTCCAAACAAAACTCCTTTGGCTCCGTCAATAGAAGTTTCTAAAAGTGGTGAATGCACTGCTTGATTTACAGCTTTCATGGCTCTTTCTTCGCCAGAACTAATTCCTATACCAATAATAGCCGCTCCAGCATCCTGCATTATTGCCTTAACATCAGCAAAATCTACATTAACTATACCTGGCATAGATATTAAATTAGCTATTCCTTGCACAGCATAACGTAAAATTTCATCAACAATATCAAATGCTTTCGTTAAAGGAGTGTCTTTGTCTATTACCGAGAAAACTCTGTCATTGGGAATAACAATCATAGTATCAACTTTTTCCCTAAGTTGTCGCAATCCTTCGTCAGCAATTTTGCCTCGCTGGGCTCCCTCAAAAGAAAAAGGCTTAGTTACAACGGCTATAGTCAAAGCGCCTGATTCTTTAGCTATCTCTGCTATCACAGGAGAGGCTCCTGTTCCAGTGCCTCCACCTAAACCAGCTGTGATGAAAACCAAGTCAGCTCCTTTAATAAATTCAATTATTTCTGCTTTGGTTTCTTCAGCTGCTTGTCTGCCTAAGTCAGGATTCATACCAGCTCCGAGTCCACGAGTTAAATTTTTACCAATATGAATTTTATTTTTTACATTACAATATTCCAAATCTTGAGCATCGGAATTAATAGCGACGAAATCAACGCCTCTTTCAAAATATTTTTTCATTCTATGGATAGCATTACCTCCTCCTCCACCAACACCAATAACTTTTATATTGGCCTTTCCATGAGCGATTGATTTATTGTCGTTATTAATTTTTTTTCTGTTTTTTGCCATAATTATGATACTAATATACTAATTTTACTAATGATACTAATTATACGAATAAAATGCGAATTATGAATTACGTAATTCTGGATTCCCGCCTCCGCGGGAATGACAGAGGAAGAGAAGAGAGATTGCTTCCCCCGCAATGCGGGGTCGCAATGACAAACTACTAGTGGCTAGTCGCTAATTTCTATCCCCCTAGTGGCTAGTGGCTAATTCACTATTCTACGGTTTTAAAGAATTAATTAAATAATCAAACCAACCTCTAAATTTAATTCCATTAGGCATATGTTTTTCACTGCCCCATAACAACAATCCAACCGCGCAAGCCAATTCAGGATCTTCTATTTGTAAATTCAATTCTCCGCTTTCTACGTCCAAAGAAGATGTTTCAGGGATACCAATTTGGCATGGTAATTTTAACTCTTGAATTGCTAAATCAACTATGCCTGGAATTTTAGAGCCCGCGCCAACCAATACTGCTCCTATAGGAAGTTGTCCTGCTTTTCCGATAGATTTAATTTCCTTATTTACAAATTCAAATATTTCCTCAAATCTAGTTTCAATAATTTCAGCTACTTTTTTCTTAGTAGTAGCATTTTTAGCGTTAGGATCTATTTTTTTTAAATCTATTGTTTCTCTTCCAGAGGCTCCTTTCGCTAAAGCTGAGCCAAATGAAAGCTTGATAGCTTCAGCGGCGACAACAGATGTTCTTAAAATTATAGCCAAATCATTAGTAACATTACCAGAGCCAATAGGCAAAACAGCTGCGTGAAGAAGCTTATTCTCCTCGTAAATACAAACATTTGTAGTTCCGAAACCAATATCAACCAATACCACACCTAAGTCTTTTTGATTTTTAGATAGAACCGATTGAGCGCTTGCTAACGGAGTAAAAATCAATCCGCTTACTGTGCCTCCTGCCATTTCTACACATTTATTAAGATTTTTTATTGCTGGATCAAAAACGTCTATTATAAAACTATTAACTTCTAACCTATTACCTACCATGCCTAAGGGATCGCGAATATCGCCAATACCATCAACTATATATTCTTTAATAATTGCATGAAGAACTGTTCTATTAGGCAAAAGCTTAACTGCCTGCGAAGCTTCTATGGCTCTATCAACATCGTCCTTATGAATTTCAGAGTCAGCCCTAGAAACAGCTACTATTCCACGAGAAAATTGCGTATGAACATCACAACTTTCAAAATTTACATAAATATTTTTTAACGCCTGACGAGAAAAGCCCTTAATCTCCCCAAACATATAATTCAAACTTCTTGTCATTTCGGAAAAATCATCAATCCTTCCTTTGCGCATTCCAGCCGAAGGGACATTAAAAACACGCAAGATTGAAACCTTGCCTTCATTATTTATTTGTCCAACCACAGCCTTTATGCTGCTGGCTCCAATATCTAAACCAGTAATATAATTTTCTGTCATAAGCCGAATTTGGAAAAAATTATTTTTTCTTTATATTCCATTCTTATTTTATCATTTTTTTGCTTATGGTCATAGCCTGCTATGTGCAGAATTCCGTGGAAGAGCATGAATAAAAAATCTTCTTTTTTTTTGTTAATATGCGATATATTTAGATGTATTTCTCCTAAATATTTCTCTTTTAAATCTGGCCTAGGAAAAGAATCTTTTTTTTCTTCTACGTAAGATAAAACATTTTTCTTCATTTGTTTATCGCCTACCAAAAAAATTTCTAAACAACCGTTTAAAGACAAAAAACTCGCAACTAAGCGAGCTTTTTCTAAAATAATTTTTTTATACTTTTCAGCTTTTTTATCTATAACCCAGACTTTTATAGACATGAGATTTATCCTAATTTTTCTTTTACTATTTCGCTGATTATTTTAGCATCAGCCTTACCTGCTCGCCCAGAGCCTTTCAATTCTTTCATTACTTCTTTCATAACTAAACCAAAACTACTCTTGTCAGAAATATTATTTAAAACATTTCCAACTAAAATAACAACTTCTTCTCTAGACATTTGTTCTGGTAAATATTCTTCAATAATAGCTAATTCTTTTTTTTCTTTTTCAGCCAATTCTAGACGTCCGCCATTTTCAAAAGCAGAAACTGATTCTTTTCTTTTTTTGGCTTCTTTGGCTAAAATTTTTAAAATTTCTTCTTCGTCTAAAACAGAATCCTTCCCTTTTTTAATTTTTTCATTTTGCAAAGCTGAATTTACCATTCTTAAAACACCTAAACGAAATTGGTCTTTAGTCTTCATTGCAGACTTTAAATCATCGTTTATTTTTTCTAATAAGTTCATATTGAATTATTAATTTACCTTTTTCTTCCTCTAACGTCTTTAACTAATCCCATTTTTATATCTCTCTGAATTTCTTTCTTTTTTTCTTCTCTGTGAATTGCTGAAAGTTTTCTTTTTACGCGAGAAATATCTCTAGTGGCATATCTTCTTTTTCTAGCCTCACGTAAAATACCACTGCGTTTAATCTTTTTGGTAAAACGATATAAAAGTGAGCTTATGGATTCTTTTTCTTTTCTTTTTACTAACATTTTTTTAAATACTTTTACCCCATTAGAAAATGCCTTGTGTAAGCTTTCTAATAGAGGCTACCTTATTAAATAGAACCATAGGAAATATCTAACGGGGTGAACTTATTAATGTTATAGATTATTACAAATAAATGACGATTTGGCAAATGATAATAAATGAAAAGTGTAAATCTCAAAATGAAAAATGACCCCAGTGAAATAATTTTTCTTTCAGAAAAATTATCGCTTTGCGATATTTCACGGGGCAGGCAATGTGAAATTAAAAACTTAAAAAGTGTATAATTAAGTTATGTGTGAAACTAAAACTATGGAAATTAGATCTAAGGTCGTACTTTTGTGTCCTGATAACGATTCTGAATCTCATATAATTTTACAACTTGCAGAAAAAGCAGGGATATCCACTATACGCTCTAAACAACCTCATGGTGCGAATTTAAGTCTAGAAACTAATTTAGAATCAAAATTAGCCCATCTAAAAAAACAAGAAATTTGGATCGTAGAAACGCCAGGAGTAGAAAAAGAAAAAGAATTAAAAGATAAAGGAATTAACGTCAAAATAATTGATCATCATACTTATAAAGATCTTGATAGATTAACGGATTTGGAAAGTGGCGATATAAAATTAAGCTCTTTAGAACAATTTTTAGCAATGGCTAAAATTGATGACGAAGAAATACAAAATTGGGGTTTTAATCCAAAAACAATACGCGGTATCGGAATTATGGACGCTAAATATGTTCGCGGGCTTCGGGAAGCTGAATATTCAGAGGAAGAAATAAACCGAGTTCTTAAATTACAACAGGAAATTGAAAAAGAAATAAGACCTAATTTTGATAAACTTCTAAAACTTGCCGAAAAAGATTGGGAAAATCGCATTGAACGAAGCGATTATTTAATAATAAATTCTATACACGGCGGAGATATGCGTCATGCTATATCTAAAATATCAATAATTCATAATATGGATACTGTTCCAATGATAATTAATATTGAAAATGGAGAAAAAATATGTGTGCAGAATGTTGAACTAAAGATAATAGAAAAATTGAAAAAAGAGATTAAGGGCAAAACTTATACTTTCGGCTCTGGGCGTTGTTGGGGTGTAGACAATAAAGACCAAGATAAAAAAGTAACTCTTGAAGAAGTTCTTTGTGTATTAGAAAAATAATTATTTAAAATAATAGAAAATTTTGAGGCGTTGGAAATGGCTTGAAATGAAGGTGAAAATGGTAGCTGACCTCATTTATACTAGTGCCTAATCCCTAATTACTAGTACCTATTTATTATTCCACCCTCCTAGAAGATGAAGATGGAGGTGGTCTATTACCTGCCCTCCGTCTTTGCCTACGTTGAAAATTAATTTATAGCCTTTGAGGTTTATTTTTTTTGCTTCTTCTTTTGCTATATAAATTAACTTTGACAAAATTTCTTTGTGATTATTTTCAAGATGAGCAATTGATTGAATGTGCTCTTTGGGAACAATAAGATAATGTATGGGGGCAGATGGACTGGCGTCTTTAAAAACCATCAAGTCTTCATTTTCGAAAATAATGTCGGCTGGAATTTCTTTGTTTGTTATTTTGCAGAAAATACAATTTTTCATAATAATTGATAAAAATTTAAGAAGGACTGGATTCCGGCTCGTTGTCCGGAATGACAGAGGAGGAGGGGAAGAATATTTAAATATTTAAAAATACAAAGATTTAAAATCCACACTAACCCTCCCTGGCCCCTGACCGGGCAGGCGGGCAGGCCTTTAAAAGGAGGGAATAAGAAAGACTATTATAATTTCTTCTTGATTTTAGCCAAAACATTTTTTAAAAAAATAGTTTCTTGGGAGCCAGTTTTTAAGTTTCTAAGAATAATTGACTCTTTGAACACTTCTTTTTGTCCAAGTATTAACGCCCATGTAGCTCCTTTTTTATCTGCTGCCCTAAGTTGAGCGCTTAAAGAATTTTTACCCATTGATTCCTTAATATTCACACCAGTCTTTATAAGATCTTCTAAAAGCACAATTCCTTTTTTCTTGGCTTCGGCTCCTATGGTAATTAAAAAAACGCTTTTCTTTTTAATTATTGGCACATTTACTCCAGTCGCTTTCATAGTTTCTATTATTCTTTCTAATCCCAAAGCGGCTCCTACTGCGTAAGTACCGCCTTTTCCTAAGGCGTTAAAAAGATAATTATACCTTCCTCCTCCTCCTAAAGCAGGGCTTAAAACTATCTCTCCCTCTGGAGATTTAACCTCAGAAAAAACTTCAAAAACAGTGCCATTGTAATAATCTAAACCTCTCACTATAGAAGGATCTATTTGATAAGGAATCTTTAGCTCTTCTACGTATTCTAAAACATCTCTTAAGTGTTTAGAGCAAAAAGAACAAAGATCATCAATTACGCTTGGCGCTCCTTTTTTAATTTCTTGACACTTATCGTCTTTACAATCTAGCAAACGTAAAGGATTTTTTAACATCCTTTTATTACAATCATTACAAATCTGTTTTTTTCTATTTTTGTAATATTTTAATAATTTTTTCTTATAAATCGTTCTGCATGTTTTACATCCTATGCTATTAATATGTATGGATAGGTTCTTAAGTTTTAAATTTCTGAGCAATCTCATAACAACCATTATAATTTGAACATCATAAATTGGATCATTTTCTCCTCCAATTATTTCAAAACCTGCTTGATGAAACTGGCGATATCTTCCTGCTTGAGGATTTTCATGTCTAAAAAATGGACCTTCTTGATAAACCTTAAGCGGTTGGCTCACGCGAGAAAGACCATGTTGAATATACGCCCTAGCAATCGCAGAAGTACCTTCTGGTCTTAAAACCATTCTTTCTCCGCCACTAGAAGGTAAAACAAACATTTGCTTTTCAACGATATCTGTTTCTTCGCCAATGCCCCTTTCAAACAAACTTAAATTTTCCAAAATTGGCGTGTCTATTCTAGAAAAAGAATAAGCTTCTGCTGTATTTTTAATTTCCTTTCTTAATTTGTCCCAAATAAATTGTTCTGAAGGCAATGTATCGTGCATGCCTTTTACTGAATGTAATTTTATTTTTTGTTTCTTAGCCATAATTAATTTGTTATTAATTGGTTATTAATTATCGACTGATTAATTGAATCATAATTAAAAAATTTAATTGAATCTATAGGGAAAAGCCTTAAGCGAACAATCCCGACTATATTGTCTTTTGAGAGAGACCCCCAGCTTCTAGAATCATAACTAACATTACGATTATCCCCCATTACAAAATAATCATCTTCGTCCAAAACTACGTCAATATTTCCTGACGTTCTTAATCCACTTTTTAAATAAGATTCTTCTAGTATTATTCCTTCTGAATATTGACTATTAATAATAGTAATCTCGCTATCTTTTAGAACAATACGTTCTCCGGGCAAAGCAATTATTCTTTTAATATAGTAAGTGGAGGGATCATTGGGATATTGAAAAACAACTACATCGTTTCTCTCTGGTGAACCTAAGCGATAAGATATCTCGTCAACTAAAAGATAATTACCTGTTGAAAAACTTGGCTCCATACTAGCTCCGCTTACCAAAAAGGGTTGCATTAAAAATGTTCTAATGAAAAAAACCGTAACTACGGCTATTAAAACTATTTCTGCTACCTCCCAAAAAGCTAATAAAAATGCTTTCATCCCACGACATAACTTACACAGCCAACGAATCTCTAATCCTCTCTTTAAGGCGACGTAATCCTTGAGCGTGTAGTTTTAATGATTGCTCTCGACTAAAAGCATCTTTTTTTGATATGTAAGTTTCACAATATATTAATTTCCAGGGCATAAATTTTTTAGTATGATATGATTTTCCTTGATTATGTATCAATAACCTATTTTTCAAATCAGATGTACAACCTACGTATAAACTTTTGTTTTTAAATGATTGTAATAAATAAACGCAATACATAATCAGTGTAAGTTATGTGTGGGATAAATCATTGTATTTAACAATTGTCTATATTCTACTATAATAAAGGTATGTATTTCAAGGCTGTGTTAGGACTTGGTAATCCTGGGTCTAAATATAAAAATACTTATCATAATGTCGGACATTTAATGACCGATTTTTTGGTAAAAAATAATATTCTATCGGCTAATATTAATATCGCTAAAAACAGCGGGTGTATGAATGAATCAGGAAGTACGGCTGTTAAATTGCTGAAAAAATTCAAAATTAAATCAGAAAAGTTATTAATTATTCATGATGACTCTGATATTGCTATGGGAAAATATAAAATATCATTTGACCGTAATTCAGCGGGACATAAGGGCGTAGAAGATATTTTTGATAGAATAGGAACGAAAAAAAATTGGAGGTTAAGAATAGGGATAAGGCCTCTAAATCAAAGATTGAGGGCGAAAAAATTTGTGCTCAAAAAAATAAAAAAAGAAGATATTGAAATATTTAAAAAAGTTTTTGAGGAGGCATCTTTTAAAATAATTGAAAATGTAAATTCACCCTGTTAAATACCCTAGTAAATGCTCTTTGAGCAATTTCGCTTCCAGCGAAATTATTTAACAGGGTAAAAAATGGAAAATGACAATTCACCCTATTAAATGTTGCTTTGCAACAATTTTGTCAAAGACAAAATTATTTAACAGGGTAAAAAATATAAAAAAGAAATAGAAATTAGGAAAAATTAGGGAAGTCGGACTTCCTTATATTCCACCAAATTGGTGGAAGGTTTTGTTGAATATAGGGATCAATGGCTATTAACGATAAAAAAAGGAGAAAAATCTCCCCTAGCCCCTCCTAAAGGAGGGGGACAAGAAAGACTAATACCTAGTGGCTAGTGGCTAGTGCCTAGTGGCTAGTGCCTAGTTCCTAACTACTATTCTAGGAATTAAGTTTAAATGTTATAGGGAAAAAAATTGTTCCGTCAGAATTAGTAACAGTGCTTGTGAAAGAAAATTCTACGTCTTTGAATTCCTCGCGTTCCGCTAAAACATTTTTAAAGTTAATTACAGATTGATTGTCCTTAGCAATAGCAGTTATAAGAGTGGTTTTTTTGAGTGGATCAAAAAGAACTCTTTGTATTTCAATCTCTTTTCCAGCTAAATTATTAAAAATATCAAAAAAGTGGGATATTTTTTTGCTCTTGCTTTCAGCAACTAACGCCTTAGCTACAAGTGTATTAAATTTCTTAGCTTCTTCGTTTAAGGAAGAGACTTCTTGTCCTTGTTCTTTCTGTATTATAAAAGATATTTGTCTGTCCAAATTATTAGAAAGTTGCATAAAAAATAAATCCCCAAAAACAAAAAAAGCAACTAATACACTTAAGGTAGATAATACGGCCGTTCTCCATGTTCTTACAAAAAAAGTAACTCTACTCTCAAAAAAACGCTGTTCAGTGCCTATGCCTATAAGGCTTATAAAAATATCTTCTGATCTAGGAACTCCGCCTCTTATGGCAGCCCCTAAAACAGAATACCAAGAAGGATTTAGCTTAGAAAATTTTTCATTCACTATGAGTGATTTTATGTTTATTGAAGAGCAATTTGTTTTAATTATATTTTCAATTTCTGTATACAATCCACGAGTTACTAAAATTAAATCCGTAACTTGGCAATTCCAATGACTACTATAAAAATTCAAAACCTTTTTCATTTCCTTTGCTAATGTGTCATTGAACTTATCAAGAGTTATTTGACGCCCTTCTATAGAACCCCATGAAACAAAATAATTAAAACAAGGAGAGCCATTACTATTAACAACTATAAATTCTGATCCATCACTGGAAACTGACAAGATTATATATGGCTTATTCTCACTTGCGCTACCTGTCTGTCCAGAAGAAAAACTATCTTTAGCTAAACGCGCTAAAGATAACGCCGGAAATTCAACCGCCACAATGCCAAAATCAGCTTCTCTAAAAACAGAAACATAATCATCAACTGTAGTTTTGTTTACAAATGCTCCTAAAATTTCTAATTTTTCTCCTTCTTCTTGAACTTTCCCTATCTTTTCCCAGTCAGTATAGGATCCTTTAATATCAATAGGAGAAAGTAATTGTAAATTTAATTTTGCCGCTTCTTCTAATAAACGATCCTTAATTACAGGTAAATTAAACGATTTTATATAAACTTTGTCTGACGGTAATGAAACAATAACATGAATTTCAGGATTACCAAGCCTAGAACGTAATGCTCTCAAAGCTGATAAAAAAGCTTTTTTGTTTTTTAAATTTCCATTAACAATGACTCCTGGTTCCAATGTTACGCCAATTTTTTGTTCAATTTCTTTTTTACTATTAAGCCTTATATATCTTATCGCTTCACTGCTAATACTAATGCCTCCAATAATAGTTTCGGCTTTTAAAAGTTTGATTGTTTTTTCCCAGTAAACTTTCATCTGAGGATATTTTTGTAATAAAGATTGTAGGTTCATAATAAGTTAGGCACTAGGCATTAGTAACTAGGAACTAGTAATGAATAGAAAAGAGTTACGCGAATTTATATATTTTATATTTAAAAATTTCCAATTACCCTGGCCGGGCAGGCCAATTTCCAACAAAATATTTAATGATTAAATTTATAATAACTGATTGTTTTTTTGATTTTAGACATTAGGATTTTTATTAGGAATTAGATATTAGAAATTAGGAATTGTTTTACAGGGCTATTTCTCTCATTAATTCTAATTTTGAAACTCCTGTTGTACTATCTACGGATACTATTGCTTCCATCTTTTTTCGCCTAGTAAAAGCGCTTCCAATAGAAGTCACTTTGAATTTTCCGCTACCACCACAATCTTCAGTGTCTCTGCAAATTTCAATGGCTGCGACTTGATCGCCTACTGTTAAATTATAAGAAGCAGTGGTAAGACTTTTGTCTCTAGTAATTTTCATTAAACCATCATAAATACCAGATTTAGAAGCTGAGAAAGCCTTAAGCGCCAGATTAGATCCTGAGGTAGAATTGACATAAAAATATACAGAAATTGTAAGCGCAATAGAAATACTAGAAACAAGCCCACCAATTAAAAGCATCGTTGGCAAAGCCACTATGCCCTGACCAGACAGGCCCTTCTTAAAATATTGTCTATTCTTAATTATTGGCATTAATAAGTTTAACCACTTGGCTCTCGTCGCTTAATCTACTAATCCACAAAACATTATTTTTGTTTAATTTCAAATCTCCAGCAGGGCCCCAAAAAACATCTTTGAATTCAACTAAACTAAAATCTGGTTGTCCTTCTTCGACATTTTGCGCTTGCTGTATAAGTCTTGCGTCAGACAATATGCTTGGGCGACACCAACTCATTTGACCAAAATACAAATCACCGCTTAGTAAATAAACAGCATAATATGGTTTATCTGTTATGGACGCAAAAATACTTGGCTTCCATATAATTATGGCTAATACGATTGCTAGTAATAATATGCTAATTAATAAAATTTTATTTAATCTATTCATCCCACACATAACAAGGTTTATTTTTTTTCGCCTTGTATAAAATTAATTATAATAATTTATTTTCCCACGTATAATTTAATAATTATTATGTGTGGGATTCATATTGATAGACGCGGATTCACGCAGACTGAAACGCAGACTTACGCGGAAACCATTTTAATTATTTTTTTATTTTATAATCCCCCACTCCCTGGACGGGCAGGCACAGATGAGTATGGGACAAGTCCCCCACTTAATGATAAGTATGGGACAAGTCCCCCACTTAATGATAAGTATGGGACAAGTCCCCCACTTAATGATAAGTATGGGACAAGTATTCTGCCGACTAGCAGATACTTTTTTATTATAACAAGAAATAGTGAATTAGGCACTAGGCGTTGGGGATTAGGACAGGGATTAGCCACTAGGGATTAGGGACTAGTAAGGAGAAAAAGAAAGAGTAATTCAATGGTAATTATTTAGATAAATAAAGAATATTTTAATATGTAAAAATATAAAGATTTAAAATCCACCCTATTAAATGCTCTTTGAGCAATCCGCCAGCTGGCGGATTATTTAACAGGGTAAACCCTAGCCCTCCCTGGGCGG
>JAHILT010000053.1 GCA_018896875.1 Patescibacteria group bacterium | reverse complement strand
AAGAGATCAAAGAAAGAGATAATTTCTTATGGTTTTGGGATTTTAATTAAACCAATAAAAAATTTCTTTACAATAAGAAAATTCATTAGAGAAAATAAAATAGATATAATTCAGATTGTTCCAACTTCCCATACCTTTATCCCTTTGATAATCTCTGCGATTCTTTCTAAAAAACCAGTTATCATTGACATAAGAGATTATTCGTTAATGTGCCCAATGAGTTTTAATTCAAAAAGATATCAAAATGGAAGTTGTGATCATAATTGTTCATATTGTACCAGATATTTTTATAAAACAAAATCTAAAATAATTAACTTCTTTGGGCCAGTTTTTGCATTCTATGAACTTTCAATCTTCAAAATAAATAGGTTCATACTTAAATTGCTAATTGAGAAGAGCAATGATAATAAGTTTGTAGCAATCAGCGGTTTCATTAAAAATAAACTAATTGAGTGGGATTATCCTAAAAATAAAATCGAAGTAATACCAAATATCGCGAATATTAAAAGCAGGAGTAATAAAAATAAAGAAAGGGAAAATAAAATAATTTTCGCTGGTAGGGTAGAAAAAGATAAAGGAATATGGGATTGTATTAATGCCTTTGAAATTCTTGAAGATAAAAAATTAAAATTTGAGATTGCAGGAGATGGATCCCAAATAGAACAAATAAAAAATTATATCGAGAGACAAAATCTTAAAAATATAAAACTTCTTGGTAAGATTCCTAATGAAAAAGTTTTGAAATTATATTCTCAATCCAAAATTATTCTATCCCCTTCAATATGGCCTGAACCTTTTGGGAGATTCATCCAAGAAGGAATATCAACGAGAACGCCGGTTATTGCGACAAAGGTTGGAGGAATCCCCGAGGGAATAAAAGATCGAGAGACGGGCCTATTGGTTGAACCAAATAATCCAAGACAATTAGCGAAAGCGATTAAAGAATTATTATCTGATAAAAAACTTTATAATAAGATTGTTAAAAATTTAGGAAGGGAAGCAAAAAAATATTCTCCAGAAGCGATTGGGAATCAAAGATTAGCATTGTTTGACAAAATTTTAAAAAAACAAAACATAACATATAATGGGGGTTCTAAAATATTCAAATGAAAATATCAATACTTTCTTTTGATTTATCCCATAATTGTTTGGGTAGGGCACATCTTTTAGCAAAAGTTTTATCTAAAAAATATGATGTAGAAATATTAGGTCCAAAATTTGGAAAAGGAATTTGGGAACCAGTAAAAAATGATAATTCTATTAAATATACCACGCTACCTATAATAAATATTCCCAATATTTTTAAAAAAATAGACGGAGATGTAATTTATGCAATTAAACCCAAAGGAACAAGTTTTAGTTATGGATTAATCAAAAAATTTATTTCTCAAACTCCTCTTATTCTAGATATTGATGATTGGGAATTGGGATTTTTTTTAGATTATAAAAAATTAGGCATAATAAAAGATTGTGTGACATTTTGGAATTTTAATAATTTTTTTTATACCTTTCTTCTAGAAAAATTAATTAAATTCGCAGACAATATTACTGTGTCCTCTTCTTTCTTACAAAAAAAATTTGGAGGGGTTATTATCCCTCATGTTAGAGATACAGATTTTTTTAATCCACAAAATTATGATAGAAATAAATTGAGAGAAAAGTTTGGAATACAAAATAAAAAAGTTATTATGTTTTTTGGAACAATTCGAAAACATAAAGGAATTGATGATTTGATTTCAGCGATAGATTTTCTAAAAGATAAAAATATTGTTTTGATGTTGGTGGGAGTAGATAAAAAAGATCATTATGTCCGGGAATTGGAAAATCTCAATAAAAAATATATAAAATTTATTAGTCAGCAACCATTTGAAAAAATCCCAGAATTTCTTTCTATGGCAGATTTAGTTGTTTTACCACAAAAAAATAGCCATTCAGCGAGGGGACAAGTTCCTGCGAAAGTGTTTGATGCGATGGCAATGGGAAAACCAATCATTTCAACAAATATATCTGATTTGCCTAAAATTCTTAAAAATTGTGGGATAATTATAAAATGTGGTGATGTAAAATATTTAGCTAACAAAATAAGATATATTTTTGATAATCCAAAAATAGCAAGAGAACTTGGGGGAAAAGCGAGAAGAAAATGTATAAAAGAATATAGTTTTAAGGCAATAGAACCAAAATTATTTAAGATTTTTGGAGAGTATGATTTAAAATCAATAAAATGAAAAATAAAAATTTAAGATATTATAATAACGCTAGAAAAGATATTATAAAAATAATACCAAAAAATGTTAAAAAAATTCTTTCATTAGGATGTGGTGCGGGAATAACCGAAAAAATTTTAGAAGAAAAACACATAAAGGTTACTGGAATAGAATTAAATAAAAAAATCGCAGAAACAGCAAAAAAGAATATGACTAAGGTTTTTGTAGGGAATATAGAAAAAATTAATATACCTTTCAAGAAATATTTTGATTGTATTTTATATGCAGATTCATTAGAACATTTAACAAATCCTCAAAAGAGCTTAATTTTAACTGAAAAATATTTAAAAGACAAAGGATTTTTAATTATTAGTTTTCCAAATATAAGATTTTGGTATACTTTTTATATGTTGTTTTTTAAAAAAGATTGGATGTACTCAGACAGAGGAATTTTTGATTCTACACATTTAAAATTTTTTACCTTAAAAAGTATGAAACGATTACTTAAAGAAACAGGATATAAAATAGTGAATGTTAAAAGAAATTATCGGCTATTTGAATTTCCCACAAAATATAACAGATTGGCTAAATTTATTTCCATAATCTTCTTTAAAGACCTTTTAACTTTTCAATTTATCGTTGTGGCTGAAAAAATCAAATAATAATAATTAAACTTTGTTAGAATTTTATTTCTTAAAACTTAACCCCACATAAACCAAACTAACAATCCCTCTCGCAATCATCCAACCAACCCCAATTCCCATCAATCCTTTATCCAACAAAACATAAATTAAACTTATTGTAACAATCGCTCCTATAAAACTAATAAATATTATTGCCTTAATTCTTTT
>JAHILT010000003.1 GCA_018896875.1 Patescibacteria group bacterium | reverse complement strand
TGCCATAAATGAAATAAAAAACAATATCATCAACAATAAGTCCCTAGGCATAACCCCATCTGAAATACTGAACGGACAAAAAATAATCACAGCATTAGCTAGCTCTGCCACTAATAACGGCCAAAAAATAAAAATGTCCAATATAAACAAAAATTTGTCTATAACTGGAAAAATTAATAATCTTTACGCTTAAACTGCTCGTATGTCATTTTTAACCCATCAACAAGTTTTACTTTATATTTCCAGCCCAAATTATTAATCTTACTAACATCTAATAATTTTTTAGGAGTCCCGTCAGGTTTGGAAATATCCCAAACAATTTTTCCTTTGAATCCTACAACGTCTTTAATTATCCCTGCTAATTCTTTAAGAGGAATATCTTCGCCCGAACCTATATTTATAATTTCTGAATCATCATAATTATCCATTAAGAAAATACAGGCATCTGCTAGGTCGTCAACATATAAGAACTCCCTTGAAGGTTTTCCTGTGCCCCATAAAATAACACTTTCCTGATCCATAACCTTTGCTTCGTGAAACTTCCTTATCATTGCTGGAATAACATGCGAGGTTTCTAAATCAAAATTATCATTCAACCCATAAAGATTGGTCGGCATCGCAGATATAAAATTAGTTCCATGTTGCTGATTATAAGATTGGCAAGCCACTATTCCTGCAATCTTTGCCAAAGCATAGGCTTTATTGGTCGGTTCCAATTCACCTGTTAATAAATACTCCTCTTTGATTGGTTGTGACGAGAATTTAGGATAAATACACGAACTACCTAAAAATAATAATTTTTCCACTTTATTCAAAAACGCGTTACGAATAATATTCATTTCTATAACCAAATTCTCATTTATAAAATCCGCGGGGTAAGTTTTATTTGCCATTATTCCACCTACCTTTGCAGCGGCCAAAAAAACAAAATCAGGCTTTTCTGTCTTAAAAAAATCGGCTACTGCGACAGAATTTAACAAATCCAACTCTTGCCTAGTCCTTAAAATTAAATTAGTATAGCCCCCATCTTTCAACTTCCTTACAATTGCAGAACCAACAAGACCTAAATGACCAGCTATATAAATTTTAGAATTTTTTTTCATAAGTTTTCAAAATCATCACAATTCTTTTTTTAATATTCGGTGTTATTTTTTTATCTTTGACCAAAAACCATTTATACTCACTATGCTGATTGTCCATTTTCGGTTTAAATTTATTTTCATCTACTAGATAACTATAAAAAATAGCAACTGCATGATAAGGAATTTTATCAAAAACAGAATTAGGATAAAGTTCTTCTTGAGCCCCGCTCCAAATTAATTTATTTTTTATAATCTTTATTTTAGCTTCTCGCATAGCTTGTCTTACCGCTCCATCTAAAAATCTCTCATTTTTAAGCAGCCTTCCGCCAATAGAGAAATAAACACCCTTTAATGGTTCGTTATTTCTTTTAAAAAGCAGGATTTTAGTAAAATTTTTATTAAAAAAAAGCACATCCACAGTGCAAATGGGCGATATCTTCAATAATTCCTTATATTGTTTTGATGGTAATAATTTTTCTTTCATTTAATAAAAATATTAAAATAAATTATGTGCCATATCGCCGCTATGCCATCTTTCCAATTTATTTTTTTGCCCTCCTTATAAGTACGACCATAATAAGATATTCCAACTTCATAAATACGCCATTTCCCCTTAGCTATTCGAGCGGTCAACTCTGGTTCAATGCCAAATCTTTTTGACTTTAATTTGTCCTTAAAAGAATCTATAACTTCCTTTCTAAATACTTTATAACAAGTTTCCATATCAGTTAAATTCAAGCTAGTAAAAATATTGGACAAGAATGTTAAAAACCTATTAGCTATATAGTGCACAACATATAAAACTCTGTGAGGATCACCACCCACAAATCTAGAACCAAAAACAACATCTGCTCTGCCGGAAACAATCGGGCTCAAAAGCCGAGAATATTCATTCGGATCATACTCTAAATCCGCGTCTTGAATTAAAACAATATCGCCAGTAGCAGCACAAAATCCGGTTTTAATTGCTCCGCCTTTACCCTGATTCTTTTTATGAAATATATATTTAATATCAGGAATAGTTTTTAATATATCCCTAGTACCGTCCTTAGAGCCATCATCAATAACAATGATTTCTTTTTCTAATTTGCCAATATCAACCTTTTTAACTTGGTCTAAAATATTGCGGATAGTATTTTTTTCATTATAAGCGGGAATAATTATAGATAGTTTATGCATGATTAATATTATAGCAAAAAATTAAAATGAAAGGTTAATTATCGGAAGCAACCTTTCAATATTATAATTAACCAATAAATAAAAACCTAATAATATAATTATTATATATTTGTTTTTTATAAAACTTAAGCCGTAACCAGCGATCAATGACAGCCAAGGAACCAATATAAAAGCTGTTCTTTGCATAAATACCGGCCAAGCAAAAAAAGAAAGTGATGCAGGCAATAAGCCAAGTAAAATTACTTTATTCTTAATATCTAAATTGGTAAAAACTTTACAAAGCCCGAACAGAAAAATAGGCCACCCCGCTAAAAACAACCATCCCATAACCTTTATAAACGGCACAAAGCCATGAACTGCAGAATCGTAAACATAGGCATCAACAGCATATTGATACCAGTTAAAATAGGAGAAATTAAAATAAAAATAAAACCATAAATGATAGATTAAAAGCGGGATTAAAAATAACGCGCCAGCCATCAATGTCTTTTTTATTTTTTCTTTCCAACTTATTTCCGAAAGAAATATCAGACACGCTAAGCTAATTATTCCTAAACCGCCAAATTCTTTAAAAAATACACCGACAGCGGACGACAAAATAGCCAAATAATAGTATATATTTTCCTGCCTTAAAAAATATTTTACAGCCAACAAGCTAGTTAAAATAAGAAAAAATCGCCCAGCCATATCAGTAAGAAAAGCATTTTCTATATTAATAATGTAATAATTGCAAAAAAACAAAATAGAAGAAAAAATAGCAATTTTACTATCTTTGAAAATCTCAAAAACTAATTTATAAAAAACAATAACTATTAAAAAATAAAAAAGAATATTAACGACAGCCATACTTCCATAAATATTGTTCGCAAAAAAATCAACCACTGTCGCGGAAAGCAACATTAACGGAGTAGTTAAAAGCCTATTATATATTGGCCGACCATCAACCAAATCCCCTTCCAAAAAACGAACAGCCTCATGGTATGTGACAGCATCTTTGGCAATTTCATAGCCCGGAGAAATATAAAACACGGACATAAAAATATTTATTATAATCAGCGAAAATAAAAGTATATAAATATATTTATTAGAAAAGGTCATTTTTTTAATACAAAAAAATGAACTAATGGGTTCTCGGGAACCGTAAAATCTTTTTCTATTTCAAAACCACTTTCAACAAAAGCCTTCTTTATTTTTCCCAAAGAAAATCCTATCTTTCCTATTTCCCAATAATGCTGTCCGTCAAAAACATGTTTTTTAAAAGACGGTGCCCTTAAAATAAAACTTTTTTCTTGTATAAACGGCAATTTTACTTTAATAGAAAAAAGAACTCTTCGGTGATCAGGAATGGAAATTATAGCATAACGACCACAAACTCTTCTTATCTCTCTTAACGCTCTTAGACTTTCTTCAAAGGGCAAATGCTCTAGTACCTCACAACATAAAATCACATCAAAATCATTATCAGAAAAAGATAAATCCGTAACATCAGTCACAATATCTGGATTAAGATCTTCCGTAAAATCAGCAGTCGTCAACTTAAAGCCTTGTTCCTTAAGATATTTTGAAACAATGCCATTTCCAATTCCGATTTCAAGAATATTATTTGGATTAGTTTTTATAACACTTTTAATCTGATAAAAATAACTCGCCCATCTTCCAAAATGATCATAGCTACCGCCACTAAAATATGCTTCCCTACCAACTTGTTGTTCTCTTTTAGTCATTTTTTATAAAATTAATAATTTTCTCTGCCCTGCTTAACCAGGTATAAAATTTAACTTTATCATAAGCTTTCTTAATTTTAAAATCCTTATTAGAATCATTCAGCGCGAACAATATTTTTTGAGCGAAATCTCTGGTGTCTTCCGGCTTGAAAGAATAAGCGCAGTCGCCTAGAACCTCCTTAATCAATTCAAAATCTGAATAAATAATCGGTCTTCGACTGGCCATGTATTCATAAACTTTCATTGGAAATCCAAATTCCCTAAAATGTGGATGATTGGGATAAGGAATAACTAAAACATCCATTGCTTGTTCATAAATAGCAATATCAGAAAAATCTTGCCGACCTAGAAAAATACATTTTTTTTCAACACCAATGTTTTTAGCTATTTTCAAATATTCCACTATTTCTTTTTCTAGCCCACCAACAAAAACCATTGATATATTTTCTGGCAAATAAGGTAACGACTCTATCATAATTTCAATGCCCTTAGTCAATCCCATAGTTTTAAATAGCCCGATATAACCAATAAGTATTTTATTCGCAGGTAAACTGGTTTTAGACCGTGCTTCTTCTTTGGAAATGTCTTTAAAATTTTCCAAATCCACTCCACCGTAAACCGCCATAACTCTTTTTTCATCTACGCCCGTTTTTTTAACTAACAATTTTTTAAGATTTTGAGACGTAACTATTAAATAATCGCTGTTTGAAGCGACGAATTCGTCTCGCCAATCATTAAAAAGCAGATGCCACTCGGAACATATTTTATAATTAAATCTCAATAATTTCCTCCAAAAAATCAAAATAGACAACAAAAACATGTCATTGCAGAAAAAAATATCATCTTTTTTTAATCTTTTCCGCAAAACAAAAAACGGAATCCAGAAAAAATAATATAAACTTCTAAACTTTTTTAATCTTAATTTTAAGTTCAGAACATTGATATTCCCAAAATTATTTAGATAATCATTAGTAACTACAAAAATAGAATCACGAGAAAGAAGCGAAAAAAAGGCCTGCGCCATTTGACTAATAAAAATATGATCAGCAGTATTGCCAGGATATTTTTTGGCAGTTAAATAAATTAATCGCATATAAATTACAAATTTGAAAATATTTTTTGAACCAGAGTTTTTAAATTATGATTCTCAACAACGTAGTCTCTTAGAAAAAGAGACATATCTCCTCGTTCTTTATCATCAAGCAATAAAAGTTTTTCTAATTTAATCGCCAAATCTTGCGGATTATTTTCTGCAAATATAAAAGCATCGTCTATCTCTCCTATTAAGTTTTTATTAGACGTCAATACTAAAGCTTCGCACGCCATAGCTTCAAATATAGTTTTATCAAACATTCCGCTCGGACTTAAATTAACAAAAATTTCATATTTATTATAAAATTCTATTGTTTCTTTATTAGCTACTCCGCTTCTAAAAACAATTTTTTGGCTTAAATTATATTTTTCCACATTATCCTTGATTTCTTGATAATATTTTTTATCTTTTAGAAGCGGATCGCCAACTATTAAAGCATTAAAATTAATCTCTTCTTTATTCAATAGATTTAAAGATTCAATTAGTAAGTCAGGTTTTTTTATAGGCGAAATTCTACTTAAAAATAAAATAGAGTTAGACATCTTTTTAGTCTCTAGTTTTCTTTTGAATAATTCCGTGTCTATCCCCACCGGCATAATCTGTATCTTTTTAAATTTGGCAGTATAAGAATATTTTGAAGTGCAAAAAATTTTATCAGAAAAAAATACCGCAATATCTGTTAAAAAATTTCCAACTGGATGATTTCGCCAAAACATTGTTTTTTTACCTAATAACTTCCAAATCAATCCTCCTAAAAGAATATATTCTTGATTCATATGCACAAAAACCGAATCATAATTTTTACGTTCTTGCCAAATATACTTATAAAAATTAAGTATATATTTTATCCGCGTAAGTCTGCGTCTTGCCTGTCCCGTACCAAACTTGTTCTGGTGCTGGGATTCGCGTAAATCTGCGGTTTTTTCTTTTCCTAAAGAAAAAACTTTCACGTTTTCAGGTAAATGATATTCTCCTTTTTCTAGACAAATTACAGTTAATTTTTCGCAATGTTTGGCAAACTCCTTAGCCCAACGGTGAAAAAACCCTAAAACAGGATTATTCGTATCTATTGTTTGCGTAATTATTAATATATTTTTAGACATAAAATTAAAATTTCTCTGCTCTAACTAAATAACCTAGTGGATAATCTTGAACTCGGTAAGCTTTTTTCATTTTACGAGAAATAAATAAAATAATTTTATCCAACAAAACACAAATATTTTCAATAATAAATTCAAGAAAAAATGGTATAAACCTATAAGACAAATTATAAACGGCACCAAAAACACCGCTACCAATCTCAATTACAGTTATTTTATTAAATCCCGCTTGCTTTAAAGTCTCAAACAGAGCACTGTTCGTATATCTAAAATAATCAGAAGGAGAAGGATGTATTTGATGCAAAAACGGAACGACTAAAATCATCTTCCCTCCTTTTTTGATGATTCGAAAAGATTCCTTTAGGAGTTTTTCAAAATTAAAAATATGCTCTAAAACATTAATCAATAAAACCGCATCATATTTGTTATCGGTCACGGGAAGAGGCATGGACTCAAAATCCAAAACAATATCTGGTCTTCTATTTGAATCTATGTCTGCACCAGTAATGCAAAAATTTCCCTTGAATAATTTAACATATCCTGCATCTTTTCCACCCCCTAAATCCAAAACCTCGCCATTTAATTCAATGTTCTTAAGCAACTTGTTAGTTAATTTTCTAAATAATGTCATTTTTTATTTTAATTTTTATATTAAAGATTCAATAATTTCTTTATATAATTTTAAATAATCATCCTTTTTGCGTAATAATTCAACCTTTTTCAAGGCATTTTCACTAAATCTTATTAAATCTTTTCCATTTGAAATTAAATATTTAATAGTTTTAATAATATTATCTTTATCACCAATCAGAAACACCGTTCCATTTTTCTCTGTGCTCATGCTTTCATGAACCAAGCCAACATCTCTCGTCATAATAGGCAAGCCAGCAGCCATTACCTCTATAATAGAACGTCCATAGCCTTCATAATTTGAAGTTAATAAAAACAAATCGGCTGTTTTATAGTAAGAAATTAAATCCTCAGCCCAACCTTCAAAAACAACGATTTTCTCAAGTTTTAAATCTTTAACTTTTTGTCGCAATTTTTTTAATTCCAATCCTTCCCCGCAAATAACCAATCCGATATTTTTGTCCGCATCATTCCCATTCTCTCTGCTTGCCCCATACTCATCTTTGAGTGTGGGGTCGTTCCCGCTTGCCCGTCCGTAGTTCTGCGCAGGCGGGCGAAGGCAGGAATCCGGTTCTTCTCCCCCTTTATTATTCGCACATAATCCTTGCATAGCCTCTATGGCCATGACAATATTCTTTTCTTTAGTTAATCTAGACGCCATCAAAATAATAAAATCAAACTGAGGATATTTTCTATGTAAATCTATTCTAATTGGAGCAGATTTAATTTTCTCTATGTCCACAAAAATTGGTAAAACAGAAATTTTAGGAAGTCCGACTTCCCTTAGGAAGTCCGACTTCCTTAATATTGATTTTTTGATTCTCTCGCTCACTACCCTAACACCATCAGCGCGAGAAATTAAAAATTTAGCTAACATAACCCTAAGCTTGTTTAGCAATGATTCACGTTTAAAATACGGGCTTAAAAAATCAGTATGAATTTGAAGTTGAAGAGGAATCTTAAAAATCTTTTTAATCATCCAACCAGCTAAACCAGCTTCAAAAGCATCTTGAGTGGACACAACCCAACCCCCAAATTCCCCCCTCCTGTCATTCTTCCCCTTCATGTCATTCCCGCGAAGGCGGGAATCCAGTTCTTTTTCTGAATTCTGCACCATAGTGCGGAACAACAGGGAGGAAGTGAAAATGGTGTTTTTTTTAATTATTTGTTTTGTTATTTTGTAAATATTCCAAAGATAAAAAAACTTACAAATATGATTAGTAGGATAAACAAAAACATTATTACCTATTCGCGTCGCTTGTCCTGTATCTTTATTTCTGCTATTCGTATTATTCGTATTATTCGCATACATTCGTATATTGGTATTATGTTTACTAAAAACAACCACATGAATCTCTTCAAATAATTTTCCATAATCTAAATAACGATTCCAAACATCAGAATCTTCTTTGAATAAATTTCTATCTGAACCAATAACTAAAAGTTTCATCCCACACATAACAAAGACCCAAAAGCGAAGCTTTTGTGATCAATGTTGTTAAATTGTTTTTTTTGCGACTTATTCATTAATTTACAATATCTAAAAATTTATATTTTATCAGTCTTTGTTATGTGTGGGATTCATAATATATTTTTATAAATACTCAAAAATTCTTCAGATATTTTATGCCAAGAATGAGTAAAATTAAAATTAGCTATTCTTTTCTTATATTCATCATAATTGTTCTGGTCGGCTAAAAATAATATTTTATTTTTAATATCAATTTTATCTAAAGGATTAACAAAAATCCCGATATTTTTTAATTTATTATAAAGACCACTCTCTTCAGTTAATATAAAAGGTTTATTTATTCTAATAGAATCTAATATAAAATTAGGAGACACATCACTTAAGGAAGGCAAAATAGTAGCGTAGCATGACTGAATTTTTTTCATAAGATTTTCACATGAAAGCCCAGAAACAATTTCTAATTTTATTTCTGAATCTATTTTTAAGGCTTCATTAAAAGCGTCTTTTAAAATATCAATATTCTTCAAAGTAATTAATCTACCAGCAAAAACAAAATTTTTTTTCTTTGGTTCAAAATTTATTGATTTTTCTCCATAAAAATTTTCTATCAAATAACATTTCTTCAAATCAAACTCATAAGGAGTTAACCAAATATCTCTTTGCCACTCTGTGCTAAAAACTAAAGCGCTGCTATTATTTAACGTCCAACGAGTTAACTTAAAAATTATTTTTTCTTTCAATGACCAATTCTTTCGACTAGTTTGATAGAAATCTCTTAACAACACCGAGTCGCCAGTTCGAGTAATATATTGTTCCCATAAAAAATCTCCACCAGTCCTAATAATAATTTTCTTTCTTAATATCTTTGCAACCAAAACTGCTGGTAAACCAACACTAAAGGTATCTAAAGCTATGATTAAATCTGTTTTGTAAATATTTAAAATTACTCTAAAAAAATAAAAGCAATGTCTTATAACCGACGGAAGTTTTTTCTCAAATTTATAAAAAAGAACTTTAACATTAAATCCTCGCACCAAAAAATCATCTACAAGATTTTTTGCATATTCAGCCGGTCCACCGATATCTGGCGGATAAATACCAGTTGCAATAAGAATTTTCATAATGATTTAAATATCTGGTCTATTTTTTGAGACACGATGCGCCACGAATAATTTTTCTCCACTAAAAGTTTTGCATTGTTAATTACAACCTCTCTTTCATCAAAATGA
This sequence comes from Patescibacteria group bacterium, assembly GCA_018896875.1. Classification (GTDB taxonomy): domain Bacteria; phylum Patescibacteriota; class Minisyncoccia; order UBA6257; family 02-FULL-45-10c; genus JAHILT01. Next base: position 10 of record JAHILT010000003.1, on the reverse strand, counting down.
GTTAAAACAT
>JAHILT010000052.1 GCA_018896875.1 Patescibacteria group bacterium | reverse complement strand
ATTAAAAAAAGTAGACCATAAAGCGCCGGACCAGATTTAAAATAAATAGCGATCAGGCTTAAAGCCATAATAATAATTTCCGCAAACTTCATGGTGACCAGGATGGATCGTTTACTGATTCTGTCAGCTAGAACTCCAGCAGCTGATGAAAATAATAAAAAGGGTATTACGAAAATTGCGCCGGCCAAGGATAAAATTATGGGGGCTCTGGAGACACCTTGTACATTTATCAAAAGATAAATAATAAGAAGTTTAAAAACATTATCATTTAATGCGCCTAAGAACTGAGTAGCATTCAAAAATTTGAATGAGTGCTTCTCATAAACATAATGATGTTTCATAGGCTTATTTTTTTTTTTAATAAATTATCTATAATTTGACTTCTTCTTATATCAAGAATATGCTTGTTTTATAAATAAAATACTTGATTTTGAAAATATAGAGAAATGAAAAAACTATTTTCTAGTAATTCCATAGAGGTTTTAGCACTTGAGCTTCAATCACAAATAGTTGGAAATTCAACTTTTTTTACAAATAATTATATTATAGTTCCAAATAAACAGGTAAAAAATTGGCTGATGTTGTTTTTTGCAAAACAGAGCCAAGAGAATATAGCAATGAACCTCTCGTTTTACAATGCGAATAGGGTTATTGATCTTTATCAGAATATTTCGAAAAAAAAAGTATCTGAAAAATATTTTGATTATTTGGAATTAAATTTTTACATAGAGCAAAAAATAGTTTCTATAATAAATAATTTTGAGAAATTGTCTATAGAAGAAAAAAAAATAATTCAGCCGCTGCTAAATTATTTAGATTTTAATGGTTCGTTTTCTAAAAAAAGCAAAAATAGACTTGTATCTTTATGTGAAGAGCTAACGGATCAATTTTTAAAATATGGGATATATGCAAAAGAGATTTTAGAAGAAACTTCTATAGACAATTGGCAGAGACATTTATGGAAAGAAATTTTTATTAAAGAAAAAAAATTGTTTCCTTTAAGAGATTTAAAAGTAGAAAATTTAAATATAAGAGAAGGAAATTTTTATTTTTTTGCGCTATCTCATCTTCCCTCAATATTTTTTGATCTCTCAATTAATTTTTCAGAAGTAAATCATTTTATATTATCTCCCTGTCTTCATTTCTGGGAGGATATCTGCTCGGACTATGAGAGAAAAAGCATAGAGAAACAATGGAAGAGAAAAAAGATTACAAAGTCGACAAAAGAGGATTTGCAATTTTATTTAAAAGAGAGAAATCCACTTTTGGCAAATATGGGAAGGGAGCTTCGCAAATATTTGAAAGAGACAGGAAATTATGAAAATTTAAATATTTACGAAGATTATCAAAATAAAGAAATAGAATATTTAGATTGGGAAAATGGCATTTGTAATAAATCTTTTTTATTATTGGAAGGGGTTCAGCTTGATTTATTGTTTATGCGTAATCCAGAAAAAAGCGAACCCATCAATTTAGATAAAAATGATAATTCGATAGAAATCCATGGAGCAAATTCTAAATTAAGAGAAATAGAGATCTTGCATGACAATATATTAAGAATGGTTGCAAAAGAGGGAGTTGATCTATCTGAGATATTAGTATTATCTCCGGAGATAAAAGAATATGAACCATATATCAAGTTAGTATTTGATGGTAATGAGAACTATTTGGATTATAAGATTTCAGATATAGATTTATCATCGCAAAGTTTTTTTATCAGGGGATTATTTGATTTATTTTTCTTATATTCGAGCAAATGGGATTTTAGTAGTGTAAAATCTCTTTTTGAAAATCCGTTTTTTCAAAGCAAACATTTATTATCAAAAGAAGAGGTATTTCAAATTTTCAAATGGTTTGAAAAAACTAATCTTTCATGGGGAATAGAAGCGAAGCATCGTATAGAGAAATTAGAGCCGAAAATAGAAATTTCTAAAGAGGACTTAGAATTAGGAACCTGGGAATATTCAATTAAAAGAATACTTTTTGGTTTTGTTTTTATGATGAATCAAAAAGAGATAATGGGTGAGTTCAATTATGAACCGCCGATTGAAGGGTTGGATTTATCCCAGGGGGATATTTTAAATAAATTTTTAAAAGCTTTTAATCAATTAAAAGAAAACATTTCATTTATAAATGAGGAGCATTTTTTAATTGACTGGAATAAATTTTTATTAAATTTAGCAAAAGAAAATTTTGAAATAAGCGGCGCAGATAACAATGAGAATAATGCATATCAACAATATTTATTCTTTGCAGAAAGACTGAAAGACATTGGCACTGATTTAAAAGATCAGAAATTTTCATTTTGTACGATATTCAACCATTTTAAAAGAGAGATTTATCATAAAAAAACATCTATTAATTCAAATGAAGTAAGTGCCGTTCAATTTTGTTCAATTTTATCGGGAGCAGTTATACCGAAAAAAGTAAAATATTTAATTGGGATGAATGATGAATATCCTAAGTCAGAATATTTAAATTCATTAAAATTATTTAAATTAGAAAATGAACCTTCGAATGTCGAAAAGCAAAGGATGGCATTTTTGAATATATTAATAACAACGAAAGAAAAGTTATTAATAAGTTTTATAAGTGAAAACGAGAATTGTTTTCCTTCGATTTTTATACAGGAGCTGCAATCTTATTTAGACAGGGCATATACAATTAATAGAAAAGAACCCTCTAAAGAAATAGTAAATATTCATCCTGCCTT
>JAHILT010000051.1 GCA_018896875.1 Patescibacteria group bacterium | reverse complement strand
AAAGATTTAATTAAGGATGAAAAGAACGGTTTTATCACAAAGCTGAATGAAAAAGATTTAGCGAGGGGAATTTTGAAAGGAATGAGGGAAGGAGAGAAGATGAAAGCAAACTGTTTGAAGTTTGCGAAAGATTATGATTGGGATAAAATGATTGGGAAGGTTGAGAGGGTGTACAAATGAGGATTTGTTTTATATCACCATATCCTCCTCAAAAAGGGGGGATTAGCATATACACAGAACGCCTTGTTACAAACTTAAGAAATAGCAAAGTAAATGTAGAGGTTATAGGTTCTAATACTTTTATTTTCTTTAACATATTTAATTATATTAGAAAAAATAAGCCCGATATTTTAAGAGTGGAATACGCCATTTCTATGTATGGGTTTTCTAGTTTATGGATATATCTAAATTTATTTTTTATCAAGATATTTTTTAAAAACATAAAAGTAACTACAAATTTGCATGAAATCGCAAGAGAAATAGAAATTCTTGGTTTTATTGCCCGAATATATTATTATATTTTTTTAAAAGTTTTCGATAGAATTTATGTTCATACGCAGGAAGGAAAAAATAAACTAATAAACAAATGCCATGTTAAGAAAAATATCATAAAAATTATTCCTCATGGAACTTATCAGTTTAAAAATAAAACTTTTCTAAAAAAGGAAATTGAAGATAAATATAGATTAAAAAATAAAAAGGTTATTTTGTATTTTGGGTATATTACATCATCAAAAGGGATTGAATATTTAATCTCCGCTACAAATAAATTAGTAAAAAATGAAAAAAAGATTGCAGATAATACTTTGACAATTATTGCAGGATGTGTAAGGCAAAGAAAGGGTTTTTTTAAAATATTTGGGAACAAGGATAAAAAGTATCTCGAATCACTAAAAAATGATGTTGGGAAAAACAATTTGGAAGAGCATATAAAATTTTTAGGATTTATTGAAGATAAATATGTTTATTCATTATTCAAAAGAGCAAAATTAGTCATATTACCTTATAATTCTGCAGAACAAAGTGGTGTTTTAAATTTAGCACTTGCAACGAATAAAGTTGTTATTGCCACAAAAACTGGTGGCTTAAAAGAGAGTTTAAAAGATATTGGCATATTAATCCCAAAACAAAACTCACAAATTTTATTTAAAGAAATTGTTGGATTGTTAAAGAATCAAAGTAAAATAGATGAGGTCGAACATAAATATAAGAAAATAGTTCAAAAAGAAAATAGTTCAAAAATTAATCAAATATTAATAAATGATTTTGAAAAAATACTAAAAACAAAATGAAAATTTATCAAATTACACCATATTATTCCCCTTATTGCGGAGGGCTTCAAAATGTAGTAAAAGCATTATCAGAAGAACTTGCTATGAATAAACATCAGGTTGAAGTTTTTACATCAGATATTGGATGTGAAAAAGGAAAATTAAAATCAACAAAAAATCTTAAAATAAATTATTTAAAGAGTTGGGAATTTGCACATACCCCCATTATATTTCCTTTATTTTGGAAACTTATAAGAATTCCAAAAGATTCTATTATGCATATCCATATAGCACAGGCATTTGTTCCAGAAGTTGTTTATTTAATTTCAAAAATTCGTAAAATTCCTTATATCGCCCATATTCATGTTGATTCTGAACCAACAGGAAAATTTGGTTTTTTATTAAAATATTATAAAAATCTTTTTCTTAAAAAGGTGCTTGAAAGTGCAAATTGTGTAATCGTACTAACAAAAGAAAATAAAAAAATATTTTTAGAAAAATATAAAAATATAAAGAATGTAAAAATTATTCCAAATGGTGTGAGCAAATCTTTTTTTATTTCTAAAAAAACAAACATAAAAAACAAACATAAAAATTTATTATATGTTGGTCGTTTATCTATTGAAAAAAATGTAGATATATTGTTGAAATCTATGGCATTTATACAGAACAATGTTAAATTGCATATTGTCGGAGATGGAGAGCAAAAACAAAAACTCCAAAATATTATATCAGAAAAAAATATTAAAAATGTTTATATGCATGGTAGAAAAGATGGCAAAGAATTAATAAAAATATATAAAAAATCTGATATTTTTTTACTCGCTTCTAGTTACGAATCTCTCCCATTAGTTTTACTCGAAGCAATGGCTTCAGAAAATTTAATTATAGCGTCTAATGTTCGCGGAATTAGAGAACTTATAAAAAATATCGGGATTTTAGTTAATCCTCCTACCCCAAAAAATTTTGCAATTCAGATAGACAAATTAATTGAAAATGAAAAAACCCGTAAACAACTTGTACAAATGGCAAAAAATAAAGCAAAAGAATATTCTTGGAATAAAATTGTAGAACAAACTGAACAAGTATATGAAGAAGTTCTAAAAGAACATAGTAAAAATGCTCAAACTAACAAAAAATAAAATCTTTTATGAAATATTAGCATTTATCATATTGATAAATATCCTAGTTTTATTTAATTTAAATCAATTTTATATTAGAGCTGCATTAGGTTTTATCTTCCTTATAACAATTCCAGGATTATTAATTATGTTGATGTTGAAAATCCGAGAAGTTGGATTTTGGGAATATCTTGTTTATGTTGTTGGGCTTAGTGTTAGTTTTATTATGTTTGGGGGATTGGCTGTAAACTGGATTTTGCCTTTGTTAAATATTACAGACAAACCTTTATCATTATATCCGATTTTAATTTGTTTCAATATCTTCTTAATAGCATTTTGGATAATTGCATGGATTAGAAATAAGGATTTAAAGCCGTTTGAGATAAATATGCCAAAGTTAGATTGGACTAATAGAATATTTTTTATTGTTCCTATGCTCTTGCCTGTTCTTTCTATTCTCGGAGCTTTTCTTCTCAATAATCGAGGACCAAATTACCTAACAATGATAATGTTGGGGGGAATAGCAGTTTATGTTTTCATGATGGTTCTTTTTAGAAAAAAACTTAATCCCAATATTTATCCTTGGGCTTTGTATTGGATTAGTTTGGCTTTGCTGTTGATGTTTAGTTTAAGGAGTTGGTATGTATCTGGATGGGATATAAGTCAAGAGTATTATGTTTTCAATCTAACAATGGAAAACTCATTTTGGAGTATGGATTATTTTCGAGATGCTTACAATGCATGTTTAAGTTTGAATATCTTGCCTAAAATTTTAATATCTTTTTCTAGTATATTTAATCAAATGGTATTTAAAATTCTCTTCCAAATTCTTTTTTCTTTTGTACCTGTTATTCTATTCCTTTTCTTTAATATATTCTATAAAAAAATTCTCTCTTTTCTTGCTAGCTTTTTTTTAATTTCAACACCTAATTACATGATGGAAATGCCAATATTAGCGAGACAAGAAATTGCAATATTATTCTTTTCATTAATTTTACTTGTATTGTTCAAAAATAATTTTTCTAGAAATAAAAAAATCTTAATCATATGTTTTAGTTTTTCAATGATAGTGTCTCATTATTCTACAAGCTATATCGCATTAGGGATATTACTTTTCACATTTTTAATATCTCAAATATATATTAGGTCTCAACAATTTAACGCAAAAAATTCAAATAAAGAAAAAATTTTGGGGTCAAGTAAACTGAATCTTACAGGAACATTACTGTTTGTGATATTTATTTTTGCGTTCTTATGGTACTCTCAAACAACTTTCCTCACAGGAGGTTTAATGAATGTTCTTTCAGATTCTATCATAAATATAAAAGATATTTTTAATGAAGATTTAAAACAGCCTGGTAGTTCATTAATTAATCAATTTACTTTATTTTCAGAACAAATAAGCCCCACCAATCTTTTAGCAAATTATACCTTAACTAAAGATCTAGAATATGCAAATAAATCCTATCTGAGTTTGTATCCTGAAGAAATAACTAGTAAATATCCTCCAAAAACATCTTACCCCAAAGTATTGCCATTAAAAATCGATTATTCTATTTTTAAGAGTATAAATTTAATCGGAGAAATATTGAAGAAACTAATTAAGCTCTTAATTTTATTAAGCCCAATTTCCCTTATTTTCTTAAAAGTTAAAAGTTCTTTAATGAAAACAGAGTATCTTTCCATCTCTTTTGGAGCAGCAACGATTATCGGTTTGATTATTACTTTGCCTATCCTTTCGATAAAATACCCTCTGGGAAGATTATATTTACAAGCCCTAATTATTCTTGCCGTGGCAACAATCTTCTGTTGTTTAAAGGTATTTTGGTTTATTAAAAGTGAACCTGGAAGAATAAAAATTGTCTTCCTAATCTTCATTGCTTACTTCCTTTTTTCTACAGGATTTATACAAGAAATTACTGGCGGAACCCAAGGCAATCTAAATTTAAACAATTTTTTAGAATCAACTATGCCCTTGTATGTTCATAATAGTGAAGTTAAATCTGCTGAGTGGTTATCTCAAAATTATGATTCTTCTAATTTTATTTACGTAGATCAATTTAGCAGTAGAAAAATATTTGCTTTTGGAGGGATTTATTTTCATTTTGAAGGTATGATGCCTAGCTTAATCGATAAAAATTCTTATGTTTATTCAAGTTACACTAATATTGTAGAAAAAAAATCAGCTACTGCTCACAAGATGACTGCTCTTACATATTCTTTTCCAGAAGAATTTCTAAATGAAAATAAAAATAATATTTATTCAACTGGAGAATCTAAAATTCTTAAATAAGTTAGACTAAAAAAACTTTTTCATTAATGGCAGTCTTCCACAACATAAATCTCTCTACTATTAATGAAGGATAGATATATAAAATTGTTTTATAATCTTTTAATGTTTTATATTTATGTAAAAAAAATACTCCAAAAAGAAATAACGGACAAATTATAGTCAATAAATTTAATGGCCTATAAATCCTACAATATATTTCTTCATTATCATCATATTGTTTAAACAAATATACTTTTGCTTTTGCACATTCTCCGAAGGTCTTAATTTTTTTCTTAAAAGTCATATAAAATTTTTGATGCCTAACCTCCATTTTTTTATTAAATATGATTTCTCCTATTTTTATAATTCTCAAACCTAAATCTCGATCTTGCATACGCTTTAATTTGGCATTGAAACCACCAACCTTTTCCAATATTTTTTTTGTGTATGCAATATTTCCCGTCATATATTGTTGTCCTTCTAAATTTTGACCAATATCATCATAAGCTGTTGGTTTATATTGTTTTGAAACATAATAAACTGCACCTTCAACACCAACACACCCATTTTCATTAAATGTTTTAATTCCCTGTTCTATCCAATTTTTTGAAGCAATACAATCCCCATCTATAAAAAAAATATATTTCCCTGTGGCAACACTAATACCTTTATTTCTACTATGGGCAGAACCTTTATTTGTTTTATTCACTAAGATTTTTAATCGTTTATCTTTAAATCCTTTTAATACTTTTATACTATTATCTGTAGATCCGTCGTCAATAATTATTAATTCAAAATCTGTATATGTTTGATTTAAGATAGAATTTACACACTTTTTTATCAATTTCTCATTGTTATATGTTGGAATCACAACAGACACAAAATGTTTTTTAACCATAAATAAAATTAATCCAAAGCTTTTTTAAATGCTATGTCTAATATAGTTAAATGAAAATTGGCATAGTTTTGATCTCTGGGGGGTGGGGAGGAGCAGAAAGAGTTGTTCATTATATAGTGAATTCCTTAAAAGACTCTAGAAATGAAGTAAGCTTAATATTAAATAGTGAAATAATAAAATATTTTTTAGATATTAAAAAGATTAAAATATTAGATGTAGGAAAATTCTCGATGAAAAACAATTACATTACTCAAAAAGAACTCCTTTTTATATCAAAAAATCTTAAAAGATTATTAGACAATAATAACTTTGATTTAATTAATACTCATATGATAAGTCCTTTAAGATTTTATCGTATTTTTAATTCAAAAAAAATCCCTTTTATAATAACTTTTCATGGCACCGACATTGTCCATTTTATTAATCCTCCTAATTTTGGATATAAATTTTTTATGAGTTCCAGAGTTAAAAAAAGTCTTATTAATTCATCCAAATTAATTTCAGTTTCACATCATCAAATTAAAAATTTCCCAGAAAAATACAAAAGGAAAATGATAGTTATCCCAAATGGAGTAGACTCAAAAACATTCAAATCTCTAAAAAAAATCAAACAAAAAAAGAATGTAATTCTCTTTACTGGAAGATTTATTGATATTAAAGGGGTTAGAGAGATAATTAATGTAGCAAAACAATTGCCTCAATATGAATTTTGGTTTGCAGGACAGGGTCATCTTGAAAATTTAATTAATTTACCAAATACAAAGAATTTGGGTTTTCAATCAACAGAAGAATTAGTTAAACTTTATAATAAAGCAACAATATGCATTTTCCCATCGCATAGAGAAGGTTTACCTTTATGCGGACTTGAAGCAATGTCCTGCGGAAGAGCAGTAATAGCAACACCTTTAGGATTTTCAGAATATATCGAAGACAAAAAAGACGGAATCATAATTCCTGCGAAAGATGAAAATGCTTTGAAGAATGCAATAGTTGATTTAATGACAAATGAAAAAAAGAGAAAGATGATTGAAAAGAACGCAAGAAAGAAAGCATTAAAGTATTCTTGGGATAAAGTTGCTAAAAAATATTTAAAAGTTTTTCAGACAATTATTTAAACAAACTATAATCCTTTAAGAAACATCCAAAAATAGATAAGATTAATCATTAAGTTACTAATAATCCACGCAACTCCAATTCCTATAAGCCCGTATCCTAACAAAAAGTAAACTAGTATAGTAATATTAATAAAATTTATAATTGGGATTGTAATTAATAATTTTACTTTCTTTTTAATTCTAAGAATAGCACTTCCGATAACATTCACCCCAACAAAAACCCCGCTAACAGCCAATATCTGCAAGAATCTAAATCCTTCTGTTGCATATTCTTTTCCAAATGCAAGCAATATTAAATCACCGAAAAATACTGTAATCAATATCCCAGGAATCATAATCAATGCAATTATCTTAACTGCTTTTTTAACCTGCTCTTT
>JAHILT010000050.1 GCA_018896875.1 Patescibacteria group bacterium | reverse complement strand
ATATTCTTCCTTTGTAAAAACTTATCAAATAATTGTTGGTAATTCTCCGGCTCTGCCATATATTTAAGAAATAATTGGCTCATTAATTAACTTTCGTATCTCAAAATCAGCTAATCTCACTTATTCGTAGCATATGCCTATTATTTGTTAAACAGCGATTTTCGTAAGGCTTAACCGCCACAATTGAATCTAATTTCTCCATTCAAAAACTAGTTCTCTATTTCCTAACCATTCTACTTTGTTAGTTTTTTGGAATGTCTCCAAACTCTTTAGTATTGGGCTATGGGCCTTTCTTCTTAATACCACTGTAATTTGTTTTTCTGTGATTTTAATTTTACCAGTTGTATCAATAAATTTAGAAAATAGTTTATTGGGTGTCATCTGTTCAAAGCCTTTTAGTTCTTGCGCGAATAATCTATATAGTGAATCTGCAATAAGTGTTAATAAAACATCAAAAAAAATGCGAATCATTATTGGAGAATTAAGCGCATTCAAACTGAAGAATTTCACTAATTCACTTATCTTGTTCTCAATTCTCCATCTCTTCGCATATATTATCAGAATCTCTTTAATTGTTAGCTCTCTATTATTTGTTATTACAAAAGTAGGCTCGGCTCTTCCATGGTCCTTGATAATTATTTGCCTTATTGGTTCATCATAATCTTTCAATGGTATTTCTGATTCATGGACTTTAAACTTATTGAACTTCCTTTTTGGTATTTTTAGGTCGATAATTTGCCATTTATCCTCTGGCAAATTGTAAATTTGGTCTTTGAGATTCTTTCCTCTTCTTCTTAATGTTATAAATTTTACACATCTTTTATTCAGGTCATTAAGATGACCATAAGTAGTCAGCTTTGAATCAAATACTAAATTTCCCTTGAATATACCCTTGACATCAATCCAGTAATCTACAAAATTAATGATTTCTTCCGAAGCCTCTTCTTTTTTTAAATCTGCATTGCAATAATTAAGCATTTTTGAGTCCGAGTCTTGAGCCAGAAATGTCAATGCCCCTGTCATTCTTTTATTTCTAGCACCCGCCCAGTGTTTTTGTATAGCATTGATTTCTTTTTCTCCAAAATGGGGGATTGTATGAAAGTCAAGATTAATTGTCTTGGATGGATAATTATCTTCTGATAATTCGTTAAGTTTCTTTACGAATAATTTCATAAGTTCCATTGTCATTTTCTTATTAATAGAGTATGTATATGAGGTAATGCTTGTGCTTTTTGGTAAAACATTAAGCCCTGCAAAAATACCGAATCCTTCATCAAAACTGAAGTTTGTTATTTGAGATAATCTTTCTTGTCCAATTAATTTTAAGGTTAAAAGTGATAATACGGAATTCAGTTTAGAGATATGGGTTGTTTCAGGAAGATTAGATTCTCTTATAAGTTTTGGAAATCCCATCTTTATGAGGTAAGGGATAAATAAAAAAACGCCAGCAACTTGGCAAGGGACTATCTTTTCTTTAAATTCATACCAGTCAATCTTACGGGCTTTTTGTGGTATCAATGCTCCAGCCTTAGTTGTCTTTTTCGTTTTTGATTGAGGTAATCTGGTAAAGCCTTCTTTATGGACAATTCTTTGAATAGTGCGCATTGGAACTTGTTTTTTAATTTTTTCATAGATTTCTTCACACGAATAATTCTTTTTTCGAAAAGAGACTATATGTTTTTTTAGAGTAGTCTCTATCCTTTCACTTTTAGGTCCATGAACTTTTTTTATAAAAAAATCTAATTTCCCTTTCTTAAATTCTGAAATCAACATATTAAGGGTGTTGATAGAATAGCTAAATCGCTTGGCCACTTCCTCTTTCTGAAGCTTCTCGTAAAATATCCCCCTGAGGACTTCATAATTCCTATGGGCTGATTTTGTAGGCTTTGAAAAAAAATTTATTGTATCCATCTTATATTTAATTATGGCGGTACTTATATATAAACTTTTTTGTTAAAAATGTATAAAAAGGGGGAAAAACGAGCATTTTGGACGAATTTACATAATTTTATGGGTATATTTGAAGTTTGACTATTGCCAAAGATTGACAACAGCCGCCATAATTAAGTATAAGGTCAAAAAACAGAAACGAGAAGTATCCTCGGAGAATTTTAAAAATTAATCCATGGTGCTAAAAGAATTATGGCGGGAGAAGGGCTTACGAAAATCGCTGTTAAACAAAACCCCGACAACAACTCCGTTGATTGCAGAATATGAAACATCCTCTGTATTCTGTGCATTGTCGCCTTTTGCAGTGAAGTGGTCAGCATACAACGCGTCTATCCTGTGAACTAATTCTTTTCCATCTTTTGAATAGGAAACAATCATTCCTTCCCTCAAGGGTGTATCTTCTGTATAAGACTTTATGAGCATCGTATCTCCTGTCTCAATCGTCGGGCGCATGCTGCTTCCCAGGGCTTTTGCCAAAGTGACATTTTCAAGAGTGACTGAATTGTCCAAAAGCTTATAATTGCATCCTGTTTTTTCAGCGCTGAAAACAACCCTTTCAGGAGCAGTAATTGTGTTGCCCGTGATTGCATTTTGAGAGCATCCTGACAAGAGAATGGCAATTACCAGAATAGAGCATATTACTACAAAGCTTACACTAACACCTCTTTTCAATATGGTTTTTGATGTATTGGAGGTATATTAAGATTTCTTTTCAGAATTACGGCTCAAGATTCTCTATCTGCTTCATGTCTTTCATTCTCTTCTCGCAGTCAACAGAAACCCTGAATAAATTATAGAAAACCTTCTGCAGCCACTGAGCCCATTCCTCATCCAGTATCTCGTATTTCAATATGACTTCTTTTTTTAATTCGCCCGGCTTGTATATTGCAGGGTCTTTCTTTTCAGTAAGCCTTGCTATTTTTCCATCTGAAATAAATCCCCTTAACGGCTGCTCGCAGTGCCTTAT
>JAHILT010000087.1 GCA_018896875.1 Patescibacteria group bacterium | reverse complement strand
TTGATTTCTATTTGTTTCATAGATGTCTATAGATATCTTATGTATTTAAACTTTTCGGAGTAATTTAAAAGTAATTAATCACATTCGGAGATACTGTAAAAATTACTGGGAATTTAGAAGTTACTGGACAAATAAATGCTACAGATTGGACAAATGTTTCTATTACAGAATCCCAAATATCTAACTTACAAGCTTATCTTTTAAATGGAACAAATGTTAATTTATTGGATATTAATTCTAGTTCAATGACGATTAATGGAGATTTAAATGTTACTGGGACTTCTTATTTAGGAGATATTGTATTAAGTGCAGAAAACATTACAGCAGATAACTTCTTTGGAAATCTAATAGGAACCTGGAACAATTCAGGGTTATATGTCCCCTACACAGGAGCAACGTCAAACGTCGACTTAGGAGCAAATAACTTTAAAATAAACAACTCCGTCTTCTTCGTTAATTCAACTAACGGACGTGTGGGGATTGGGACGGCGGCGCCAGACGCAAATCTTCATATATTAGAAGATTCACCAGCTGATATTATTGTTATGGAACGACCGACAGGCGTTTTTGCTGGTAAATATTCTTTTAGTATTGCTGGCGGTGTATTTAATTTTGAAGATGTTACTAATAGTCAATTTATTTTTAATGTTGATTATGCAGATGTTGGCGGTCTTGGAAATTTGCCAATATTGAATATTGGTCAATATTCTCCTGCAAACACTCAGATTGGACTACCAGGATTATTAAAAAGTGCAAGTGCTGGAACAACTGGAACAGATAAAAAGGGAGGGGACTTATTAATTGCTTCTGGAGGAGGGAGAGGAGATGGCACTCAATCAGAAATTAGATTTTATACTCCAGATAAAGTAGGTAGTGGAACAGGTGAGCAAACATATTCAGCTAAAATGGTTATCAAAGGAGACGGCAACGTCGGCATCGGGACGACGGCACCTACAGCTGGAAAATTACAGATTTCAAATCCTGATACTACAAGTAATTTAATAGGAATATATTTAACAAACAATGATTCAGATCAGTATGGCTTATATATTGATGGAGCCAGCCAACAAGGAATAGCTCTACAAGGATCTGCTGATGATAGTTGTTATGATGGCGATGGACCAGCTCAATGTGCATTAAACGACTATGCAGAAATGATGGAGTTTTCTGAACTTCCTGAAGATGGAGATTTAATTATTATCGATACAGAAAATCTGGGTAAGTTAAAAGTCTCTACAAAACCTTATGACAAACTAGTTGTAGGAATTGCTTCTGAGGAGCCAGCAATGGTTATTGGGAGTTATGGGATTTCGATAAAAGGGTGGGATAAAAATTCAACAGCAAAAATAAGCCCAGATGGAACCGAGTATTATACTTATCCCCTGGCAATTTCTGGAAGAAAATTAATTAATGTTAATAATGAAAATGGCGAGGTTCAGCCGGGAGATTTATTAGTGACTTCTTCAGAAAGAGGAAAGGCAATGAGGTGTGAAATTTTAGAATTATTGGGAGATGATGAAATTCAAGATTTTGAGGATTTAAAGGAAAATGCAAGAAGGCAAAAACACAATGAACTCTGCAGAAATTCTGCAGTTGCAAAAGCAATGACTTCTGCAGGGGAAGATGGCAAGGTTTTAGCTTTGATAACTTTACAATAGTTTTCTAAAACTCCAAAACCAAAAGATTTTAAATAGATTAGAAGTGTTAGAAAACAGATAAAACAGGTGACGAATATTTCCAACACCCCTAATTTCGGAAAAATCTGTCACTTTTTTGCTACGAAATCCGTTACCTGGAAAATGGGGAAGGATTACTAAAGAATGAGAACAAAAAACAAGAATGAGAACAAAAAACAAATATGCAGACAAAAATAATTGAAGAAAATAAGCCAAAAGAAGAAAAACAAAATAATTATAAAATCCTAACTAATTGCCCCTATTGCAAAACAAAAATAATTAAAAAGGGGATAAGAAAGAAAAAATTTGAAAACATACAAAAATATTACTGCAAAAATTGCGACAAATATTTTTCATCTCAAATAACAAAAAACAAAACCTATCCGTTAAAAATAATCATTGATGCAATAACTTCTTACAACAGACTATATCCAATAGACAAAATCCCAGAACTAATAAAAGATAAATATGGGATAAATATTACCAGCAGAATAATTTCAGACTGGCTCAAAGATTACAATCAATATGCACCCTTTTCCAGAATGAGAGATTTTGTCTCCAAAAAATATTCCAAAAAAGAAGCAATAGAAGAATCAAAACTTATTCACCAGCAGATTTACGATTTCAAATATCACCGGGCAAAATCAGATTTAATTTTAAATGAAGAATTCAGACACTACAAATTTAAACCATTAAGAGAATTTCTTGAACTGGCCGCAGCAGAATGCCCTCATCAAATTTTTCAAAGTCCTGCAAGACGATGTTCTGAATTCAAAACAATGTTTAATCTTGATCAGGTGCAAATTGTCCCGAAAAATAATACTGCTGTCAAGGTAGCAAATTTTGTAATGCAAGCAGTTTCAAATAACAAAATGAGGCACGAGGTTCTTCAAGATTTTATGTTTTCAAACGACACCGTCACAGTTGCGATTGAAATCCCAGTTCTACTAAATAGCGACGACATCAAGCATTACAAACACCAGCTAAACTTTGAAATTCCAATCACCCTCAAAGATGAAGAATATATCACAGGACACATTGACTTAATTCAGATAAGAAACGGACTGGTTTACATAATGGATTTTAAACCATCGGCATCAAAAGCAAAACCAATTGAACAACTGACAATTTATGCCCTTGCACTAAGTCGTCTCACAGGAATCAGGCTTTATCATATCAGGTGTGCATGGTTTGATGATAAAAATTATTATGAATTTTTTCCTCTGCACGTCGTCTACAAATTAAAGAAAAGAAAAAGAATTCCAAGAGAACAGAGAAAATTAACTTAAATAAAAATTTAAATAGTAGCATTGACATGAGATATAAGAAAAAATGAATTACAATTACAATAAGCCATATGACAAAAAAAACTATCCAAATTCTTACAGAGTCAAAAGCCCGGTAAAAACCTTTCGTGACCTTTATGTATATCAGGTAACAATAGCTCTTGCAAATGAGATTTCCAAAATGGATTTTATAAAATCATCAGAAGATATTTTGGAATTAAAATCCTTAGCTGAAAAAATCCCAAAATTAATTGCAGAAGGTTATGGTGACAGGTTTGATGACAAAGAATTAGGAAAAAACAAACTAACTGAAAGCATAACTCTTGTATCAAATATCATAACCAAGCTAGACATCTTGCGGGAAAAATTCTCAGAAGATAAAGAAACAAAAGAAACTCTGGATAAACTTTTACTAAAATATGTCACACAAAAAAGGAAAATTCTAAACCTTAGAAATGCATGGCAAAGGGTTTACAAAAATAAAGATAATTATGAAAAAGAAAAATTTAGCTCAAGAAAAGCTTATTGAAAAAACAAAATCATTTTTTTTAATGATAAATCTGATTATGACTCAAAATGAGCCATGAGAAATTAATTGGGGGAAATATTTATATAGTATCATTTGATTAGGTATACATGGCAGAATTAATGACAAAAGTTAGATACCCAAACCTTCAAACGGTTTTTATGGTGGAAAGATTTATTGATAAACATAATGGAGAGTTCAAAAAAACAGAACTTTTTGAAAAGCTGCCAAAAAAAATGATGTGGCAAACATTTCAAATAATAATGAATTATCTTCAAAGTATTAACAAAATACTAATAGAAAAAAATGGAAAGGTTGGTTATATATGGAATCCAAAATTTGCGGCACAATTTATAAATAGGCCTGATTTGGAAATATGACAGAATCAAATAAGGTTTTTTTTGTCAATGATAAAATAAAAAATATTTTTAATCTTCTTCCTGACGAAGACCCTTTAAAAAAAGGAATAATAAAAGCGATTCAGGACATTAGAAGAGATTGTCAGGTTGGTGAGGCGACATTTACAACCGGCTCTTCAAGAACATACAAGGAAAATATTAATCCTGTGTTTGTTGATAATATTCTGGACAAGATTTCAAAAATTCCAGTAAATACCTATGACTTCAAACCCGAACTCTGTAATGACACCGACGATAAATGCAAAAATAAAATCGGTTTGATTGCAGAGGATTTTCATGTTATTTTTGAAAGAGGCGATGAAAAGCAGCTCTCAGGAGATGAAGTAAGAATGGCTTTGTGGCTTGCAGTTCAGGAACTCAAAGCAGAAAATGAAGAACTTAAAGCTGAGCTTTGTATTAGTAATCCTAATTATAGCTGGTGTTAATATTTTATGATTTAATGATTTATTTACTTAAACCAAGTTTTTCTTTTTGTTTAGTATCTATCATCTCCTCAAAAATAACTCACTAATATTTACCCAACCCCTTAAAATGTTTCAAATTTGTCTTGTGCCCTCCTTAGGGTATAGGGTGGAAATTGCTAAAGTCCTAATTCAGGATGTTAAATCAGGAGATTATGTTTTATCTTTAAATGAGTAAACAGGAAAATTACAGCCAGCAAAAGTAAAGGCATTGCTTGATATGGGTGAAAAGCCAATTTA
>JAHILT010000049.1 GCA_018896875.1 Patescibacteria group bacterium | reverse complement strand
GGGCAGGCCAACGATTAATGACCCCAGTGAAATAATTTTTCTTTCAGAAAAATTATCGCTTCGCGATATTTCACGGGGCAGGCGAAGAGTGTATCTCAAGAGCGAGATACATAGTTATACAGACAGATAGCAAGTGTAAAGAATAATACTTAGGAAGTTGGATTTCCTAATATAAAAATAATAAACAATCCTAGTTAAATAAGATCTAAAAAATGGATATACAAAATAATAATTTACAATTATCACAGAAAGAAAAGAAGATATCTAGATATAAAAGTTTTTGGCTATTATTGACATCCATTTTAATTTTAACAGGAATTTTTTTATGCTGGACGCTAACTATTGGTAAAGGAGAACAAAATTTAGGCGCGTGGTTAATCCTAGCTTTGCCTTATTCATTTTTAATTGTTGGATTATCGGTTTTTTTAGGATTAACGTTTAAATTCATTTTTAATCGGATTTTAAATAGAAAAAATAAACATCCTATTCTAATAATTTGTGTGAGTACGGCAGTTACAACTTTATCTATAACTTATTTTATAATGTCGTCTATTTTTGACGATTCTAGTGTTTTCTTAATCGTTTTTGGTAGATTTATTCTTATAGGAGCGTGCGCCTTCCTTATTATGTTTTTATCTTATCTATTTAAGATTGATCAGCCGAATATTTGGAAATTAAATTTAGGGCCTGCGATACTGACTTGTTGTTCTATGGTAATATTGTCCTTTTTTATAATATTGGGATTGAATTGTATTGCTAAAAAATTGTTTTGGTGCGATTTAATTAGAAATAGTCACGAAAATCGTATTTGTTATCGCGAGAAAGCTATAAGAATAGGAGATATCAATCTTTGTATCAATAAAGATTTGGATATTTTTACGAAAAATGATTGTCTTATCGGAATAGCAATAGAGAAAAAAGATGTTTCAATTTGTGAATTATCCGTTATTAAAAATCAAGAAAAAAACTACGATTTTTGTTTACATGATGTTTCTACAACAATCAATAATAAGAATCTTTGTAATAAAATAAAATCTGAAAAAATTAGAAATCAGTGCTTAAATTATTTTGACATTTAGATGGGTTGGTCTAAGATGATAAATAATTAAAGAATAAATTTTTTAAAAATTAAAATTAATAAATTATGGAAATACAAAATAATAATACAAATAGCGAAAAAATAGTTGGAAAGAGTTATATAAAACATATTTTAACACTTTTAGTAATGATAATAGTTGTTGGTGGGGGGTATTGGAGTTGGAATAATTATTTAAGCCCTTTGGCGAAAATAAATGCAGAAGAAAAACAAAGAATAGAGGCCTATGACAAATATTTAGATATTTTTCGTAATGATACTTATGGTGGACAGACACCTCAAGAAACATTGGATTTGTTTGTTGAAGCATTAGAAAAAGGCGACATGGAATTGGCGAGTAAATATTTTATGCAGGACGATGATGGGAGTGTGGATGAGTGGAGGAAGGGATTATTGGCTATGAATAATGAGCAAATTAGTGGGGCTATAAATTTAATAAGAAAAGGAAGGTTGGTATTAGTAAATAATATAGGAGACAAAATAGTTGCGTTTGAATTATACGATACCAATGATGAGCTAGGAGCTTATATAGAATTAGCTAATAGTGGAAAACTATGGAAAATAAGAAGTTTATAACATTTTTTATTTTAATATCTTTATTTTTTTTCAATATACAGAGTGTTTTTGCGTATGATGCAGAAACTCATGCTGCCTTAGTAAAAGAAACTGGAGAATTTTATAATAATTATTTTCCCAATAAGCTTTCTGGTGCACAGATAGATTTGTTGATGAAAGGCGCTCGCTTAGAAGACGATGGGCTTCGTCCTTTAAATCATTTTTATGATCCTATTAATAATGCTGGTCTTCATACACAAGGGTTGAGTTGGGGTAGCTCTAAAGATTGGGCGCAAAATTCAGATAGACAACTTTCAGCTTTGTATAATCCGATTTTAAATACAACTATAGCTGGGATGTTGGCAGTTTCAAATCCAGTAGCTTTAAAAACTACAGATTATACATGGCAACGGGCTATTAGCGATTATGTAAACGGAAATGAAGAACGTGGGCTAGAGGCATTAGGGCATATTTTGCATTTAATAGAGGATAAAGCTGTTCCTGCTCATGTTCGTAATGATCCACATCTGAATAAAGAAATTCTTAGTTATAATTTTGGAAATCCTGATTCATATGAAACATGGGCAGAAAAATTTACGTCAGCAAATATAGATTTATCAGAGAGACTTCTTAAGAAGACTCCAATCTATTTGTCAAATATTAATTCGTATTTTGACGAGATAGCTAAATATACAAATACTCATTTTTATAGTGATGATAGGATTGGTGTTGATTATTATGTATTACCTACACCTACGATTGATAATTCAATAATAATTGGAAATTATAGATATAATAGGAGTAGAGATGAAGACGGTTTTTATTATCTTTCTGCTCAACCAAAAATATCAAGCGTTATTTTTGGAGTTAAGGGTAGTATTACATTAGTTCCTAATGAAGACGATTTAATTTTTCGAGATTATTGGTCGCGACTTTCTGTTAAGGCAGTTCAATATGGCGCTGGTGTTATAGATTTATTTTTTCAAGAAGTTGAGAAAGAGAAAAATAATCCGAAATTTGCGGTTGTTGAGGAAGAATCTCTTGTTGCTCAAGCTATTGATTTGGCGGGGCAAGTTATTGATTCAGTGAAGCAAGCAGTTTCGTTTACTGTGGGTAAAATTAAAGAAAGTGTAGGCGTTCAAGAGCAGAATTTAATAGCGCAAATTTCTTTGGATGAAGATATTGACGAAATAATTGGTCCTAAATTAGATGAGATAATAGATGAAGATGAAGAAAGACTGGATTCCGGCTCGTTGGCCGGAATGACCCCGCACCAGAGCGCCACAGCACCAGAACTAAGTTCGATACTGGACAAAGGACTCGATGCGGGGCAAGCAGGAGGAGCGGAAATGACAGATGGGGATGAAGATGATTTGAATGAGGAGGTTGAAGAATATTTATTAGAAACAGATTTGCAAGAACAAGAACAGGACGAATTAAATTCAGACAATAATTTAGAACAAAACGATTTATTAAATTCGGACGCACAAGAAGAACAAATTGTTTCTTTACCAACCCTTGGTTGTTTTTTTGAAACGATAGGAAATCCTAGTCATCAAGGCTTATTAATCAATGAGGTGGCGTGGATGGGTAGTTCGGGAAGTGTTAGTGATGAATGGATTGAATTAAAAAATATTTCTGGAGCTGAATTAGATGTTTCTAATTGGCAAATTTTAGATAAAAGTGAACAGATTAAGATTGTTTTTCCATTAAATACTAAAATTGCCACAGGAGGATTTTTGTTGTTAGAAAGAACAGATGATAATTCTGCGTCGAATGTAGAAGCAGATATTATTTATACTGGCGCGCTTTCTAACTCTGATGAAGGATTAAGGCTTTTTGACAATCAATGTAATCTAGTTGACGAGGTTTTGGCTGATTCTAGTTGGCCAGCGGGGGACAATGTTGGAAAAAAGACGATGGAAAGAGATTTTTCTGGCTTGGGCTGGCATACTTCAAGCGTTATTAATGGTACGCCTAAGGCGGAAAATTCTTTGCCTGCGATTGTTTATTATGGTGGAGGAGGCGGTAGTACGCAGACTAACGCGGACTCTACGCAGACTAACGTAGACAACAATATTCAGGCGGTGAAGATTTTAATTTCTGAAATTCAAATTTCTCCAATTGGAGATAGATTTATAGAGCTTTATAATCCTAACGATTCATCAGTTAATCTTACAAATTGGTATATTCAGAGAAAAATTCAGAGTGGCGATAGTTTTAGTTCTTTAGTTTCAAAAACTTATTTTGAAAATAAAACAATAGATGCTTATGGCTATTTTTTAATTTCTCGAGAATCTTTAGATGGCACGGATATTGTTTTGGATAGTTTAACTTTAACAGAATCCAACGCCATTCAGTTTAAAAATTCAAATAGCGAGGTGGTTGATAAAGTTGGTTGGGGAGAAGCGGGCGATTGCGAAGGGAATTGTGCTACGCAAATATTGGATAATCAGAGTATTCAACGAAAGATTCAAAATAATGAATTTATTGATACGGATAATAATTCTACAGATTTTGAATTAAGAGATTGTCCGAGCCCTAAGGCGCAGTCCACAACTTGCCAGGTTAGCGAAACTAATCAAGCGCCTAGCGCTTTTTTTGCTTTTTCACCAGAACAACCAGAGATTGGAGAGGATATTATTTTTAACGCCGCTTCGTCAACAGATTCTGATGGAAGTATTGTTTTATATGAATGGAATTTTGGCGATGAGCAATTGGCGAGTACGACGCAAGCGACGACAACACATAATTATTTATTAGCTGGAGACTATACGGTTGATTTGATGGTTTTTGATAATAGTGGTGCAACTTCTACGGTTGAAGTTAATTTAAATGTGGCGTCTTCTACATCTAGTGATTTATTAACGGCTCCATTGTCTGTCAATCATATTTTAATTAGTGAAATTCAAGCGGGAATAGCTAGTAGTTCTAAGGATGAATTTGTTGAATTATACAATCCAAATAATCAAGAAATTAATCTTTCGGGGTGGTCGCTAAAAAGACGGGTTTCTCAAGTGGCGACTTCGACAGAAAATTATCTTGTTTTAAATTTCTCTGCTAGTTCAACAATTCCAGCTAAAGGATTCTTTTTAATTACTCATAATGATTATGTTGGTCAAAGTTTTGATTTAAAATATTCTAATAATTCTAATCCGTTAGCTTATACTGACGATGTTGTTATTCTTATTAATAAAGAAGATGAAGTGGTTGATGAAGTGTATTATATTGATGTTCCTGAAGACAAAAGTTTAGAACGTAAAGCGAACGCTAGTTCTACCGTTGAATCAATGATTAGTGGAGGTGAAGATGAATTTTTGGGAAATGGATATGATACGGACGAAGATTCAAATTTTGTTTTGCTTGATGTTTCTAATCCTCAAAATTCTTCAAGTTTGTCTGAACCACGTTTGGCTCCCATTCAAGTTTCTAATTTTTCCGCGCAATATGATAAAGATAATAAAGAAATAAATTTTAGTTGGGATAATTCGCAAGATTATTTTGGCGCTACAACTACTTTATCTTATAAAATTACAGATATTAGTTCTAGTCCTATTTTGGAGGATTTAATAATAGTTTCATCAACTACGGCTACAACTAGCATTGATCAGTTGGGTCGTGATTATGTTTTTAGTATTCAAGTTTTTGATAAAGATGGGTTAGGTTCTGATGTTTCCAGTGTTTCTGTTTTAGTTCCTTCTACTACGATAGAGGAAGTTGATTATTTTCTTTTGAATCAAACGAATCAGCAGGGACATGTAAAAGGATCAGTGGGTCAAGTTTTTAAGCCTTTTGCTACAGGTGTTATGAATACAGTAGGTTTGATTTTTCGTCGCGCTAATAATAAAAATGGTTTTATCAATATTCGTTTGAATCTTTATGAATGGCTTGGCGGAGCGACTACGACTCCAGCCTTGGGGAAAGGGGATCTTTTAGCGGAGAGCAATAGCCGCGAGGAATGGGTTAATGCTTTCGACAGTAGCGCATTATGGACATTTGGCGATATAGTTTTGGACGCTGATAAATATTATTTTTTAGAAACTGTTCTTGCTCCGCAAGAGAATAGTAATTTAGGCATAGAATGGGCAACTATGTCTCCGTATTCTCCTCATTCAATTAATGGATATACATGGCTAGATGGCTCAAAACATATTAGCTATTTATATATTGTTATCAAAGCGGTTGAGCAGGGAGAGGTTAGCGTGGTTAGTCCTATTAATAGTTATATATACGAAGATTCGTCAAATATTAATCTTGAATTAAATTATTTGGAGTCTGTGGATAATGAATATAACACTGTTGTTGTAGAAACGAGAGATTTTTATACTAATGAGGTAATTAATAATTCTGTGTTTAATCTTGAAGAAAATCAAAGAATTATTGGCTGGCATTCTTTGTCTGCGGGATTATTGCAAAATATGCGTCCTGGGTTTTTTACAGTTAGCGCTGCTTTAACTAATTGTTTTGATTTTTGCGCGCCCAATATTACGGAAACTGAAATTTATTTTTCTGTATTAGGAGTATCGCCTCAAAATGGAATGTTGTTAAATCAGTCTGATTTTATAGAAGGGGCTTCTGTGGGTGTACGCGATCCTGTTATGGGGTATAAAGGACCTAAAGTGGCACAGACTTTTAAACCAATGGCTAGTGGGATACTTGATTCTATAACCTTGAAATTGGAAACCAGTGGGAATGGTTTTAATAATTATTTTTGGAAAATATACGAATGGCTTGGAGGAGAAATTAATAGCAGAGAAGGTAATAAAGGGGAATTATTGGCGACGTCAATAGATAAAGAAATTAGACACAATAGCGCTCATCCAGATCCTAGAGATCTTACTTGGGATTTTTCGGGGGATAATGAAATTAATTTGAATACAGATAATTATTATTATTTAGAGCTTAATGTTATTGGACAAGAAAAACCTACTTATGAAAAACCAACATTATCTTTTAAGGTGTCTAGAAATGATTCTTTGATTGATGGAAAAATATATACTCAATATTTGTCGGGGAAGGGGGATTTGTATTTGTTTATTAAGGGGAACGAGGAATAGTCAATTTTATTCTTATATTCTGGAGAATGTTGGAATGAATAGTATTGTTTTGAGTGGTTTGTTAATTAAAATTTAAAATAAAACCCCCCGCTTTTGCGGGGGGATTAGTATATGTCATTTGGAGTTGGTTTACAGTTTTTACAGGGTCTATAACCAGCGGAAATGGCATCTTTCCAAGCAAGAAAGAAAACTCGGTTTTCTTTCTTTATCATGCGTTTTCCGGATTTACAATCAAGGCGTCCGAAGATTTTGCTTTTTTCCCATCCAGCATAATTTCCTGGAGACATACTCGGCATAATTTTACCGTCTTTTAATACGAAATATACTTTTGTCATAACACCTCCATTATATTCAATTGTGAAAAAATTCTGACTTCAGATTATACTTAAAATTAGATTAGGTCAAATTTAATTCGGGGGAGGGGGGTTAGTGGTTGAGCTGTTTTGATTTGAACTTATAAAGTTTGTAATATTTTGGTTTTGAAACCATAATTAGCTTAATGATTATTATATTAGACAATATTCGTAGCCTGTATAATGTGGGTTCTATTTTTAGGACGGCTGATGGGGCTGGTGTGGAAAAAATATATATTTGTGGAATTACTTCGACGCCTTTAGATAAGCTTGGGGAATTTAGACCTCAAATTTCTAAGGTTTCTTTGGGCGCGGAGAAAAGTGTGAAATGGGAGTATGTGAAATCTACTAACCTATTAATTAATAGGTTGAGAAAGGAAAAGTATAAGATTTTTGCGGTTGAGTTAGATAAAAAATCAGTTCCTTATTTTAAGATTAAGTTAAAGAAGTCGGATTTAGAAAAGACTGCTTTTGTTTTTGGACATGAGGTTAGAGGTATTTCTAAGAGCATTCTTAAAAAATCAGATAAGGTTTTGGAAATTCCTATGCATGGTAAAAAAGAGTCTTTGAATGTTTCGATTGCTGTGGGTATTATTTTGTTTTATTTTAAAGAAGGTATAAAGAGATTAAAATAATCTGGAGTGTGTAATATAAAATTAAATTTATGAAAGTATTACTGATAATAATAATTTTGATTTTGTTGGGCTGGTTTTGGCCGGTGGTTGGATTTTTATTTTATCTTTTTGCGGGAGTATTGGCACTTTGTTTGATAATAACTACTGTGGGGGCAATCTTTTTTAAAAGAAAGTTGAAGCAAATGGAATCAATGTTTAAGGATGCTGATGTTTCTACTTCTGGGCATCCTCGTCGTAAGCAAGCCGAAGTTTATCATTGTCTTGAGTCTGATGATTCTAGCGAGTAGAGCTGTCTCTTAGAAGAAGATAGATTTATATAAATAAGATATAATAAAAGTATGGAATCATATAATTGGTATCAGGAATTAATAAAGCCACTTTGGGCGCCACCAGCTTTTCTTTTTGGTCCGGTTTGGACCTTTCTTTATGTTTTTATTTTTATTTCTTTCGGTAAGGTATTTTTAATGGTATGGCAGAAGCAGATTAGATTTATGGTTGCTTTGCCGTTTATTTTAAATATTATTTTTAATCTTGCTTTTACATCAATTCAATTTGGTCTGAAAAATAATTTTCTTGCCGGCGTTGATATTCTTTTGGTTCTTGGCACGCTTATTTGGGCGATGGTTGCCATTTTTCCGTTCGCGAGATGGATTGCCTATATTCAAATCCCGTATCTTTTTTGGGTCAGTTTTGCCACCGCGCTTCAATTGACCATTACGTATTTAAACTGGTAGGGTGCTTTTTTGTTTTATAATTAAACGCCTCACTACTCGTGAGGCGTTTAGGTTTGTGTGGGGAGGGGGTGTATAATAAAATTATTAAATTAAATTTATAAAATAAAATGTTGAATTTTGGGAAGAAGATTACAATTGGGGCTTTGCTTGCTATTTTAACTGCGGTTGGATATGGCGGGTATACTGTTATTAAAAAAACTGATTTGGAGGGTTTGAAAGAGGGCAGAGATGTGTTGTATAAAGTGGAGCGGGTGATTGATGGGGATACGATAGAGCTTGAAGATGGGGATGTGGTTCGGCTTGTGGGGATTGATGCTCCGGAAAAGGGTGAGTGTTTTCATAAAGAATCTACTAAGGCTCTTGTGGATTTGATTGAGGGCAAGAAGGTGGAGTTGAGGGAGGATGTTACTGGGCAGGATGAGTTTGGGCGGTTGCTTAGATATGTGTTTTTGCCTAATGCTGGACCGTTGGAAGATAAATTTTTTGTTGGTGGATTTATGGTACAGGAGGGTTTTGCTAAACATAGGTCTAATCCATTAGACAGACTTTATTTTGATTCGCTTTTGGAAAAGGAAGAGCAAGCGATGATGGCTGGCAGGGGGCTTTGGGGTGAGTGTGATTATGAAGTGTCGGCACGATCTCAGGAGCATGTTGAACCTTTGGATGAGGAGTGTGTTATAAAAGGGAATATTTCTACGGAGGCTTTTGGAAGAACTTATTTTTTGCCAGAGTGTGCTAATTATGGACAGGTTAAGGTTGATTTGAGTCGGGGTGAGCAGTATTTTTGTTCTGAGGCTGAGGCTATTGAGGCTGGGTTTAAAAAAGCTACGATGTGTCCGTAGGGGGGTAGGAATTAGCGACTAGTAATTAGCCACTAGCCACTAGGGATTAAAATAGGGGTTAGCCACTAGGGATTAAAATAGGGATTAGCCACTAGGGATTAGGGACTAGTAACTAGGAATTAGGAGCTAGGAAATAAGGATTAGCCTCGGGGCAGACAGAGAGATGTGGTATAATTCAAGTAATGCAAATTTTTAATAGAAAACCTAAGACAAGAGTTTTATTTATTGGTTCAGAGGCTGGTCCTTTTATTAAGGCTGGTGGTTTAGGGGAGGTTATGTTTTCGTTGCCTAGGGCTCTTAAGGATATTGGCTATGATGCTCGCGTAATGATTCCTAAATATGCTGGCGTTAATCAGGATGATTTTAAACTAACAACTGTATACGAAGATTTAGCCGTTCCTACTGATAGCGAAGAAAATGAACCAGATCAACCAAAATATCTT
This sequence comes from Patescibacteria group bacterium, assembly GCA_018896875.1. Taxonomy (GTDB): domain Bacteria; phylum Patescibacteriota; class Minisyncoccia; order UBA6257; family 02-FULL-45-10c; genus JAHILT01. The sequence continues at coordinate 3,801 of JAHILT010000049.1, read as the reverse complement.
AATTGTAATGTTAAAGAGTATGAGTCGGAAGAAGGAAACGATAGGGCTCCTGTAACGACTTATTTTTTGGAAAATCAAGAATATTATGAAAATCGCGCTAATGTTTATGGGTATGGCGACGATGCTGTTCGTTGGGCGTTATTAGGAAGAGGAGCTCTTGAATTTTTTCGTTTATATCGTAAATGGACTCCAGATATTATCATAGCGGCAGATTGGCAGGGGGCTTTTACTATAAATTATCTTAAAACTGTATATAAGGACGATTCACATCTTCGTAATGTAGCGTCTGTTTTTTCTATACATAATTTATTCTATCAAGGAATGTTTGATTATCATTTTGTTTCGGAAATGGACTATGATGCTGGGCAATCTGATATTCCTTCTCTTTTTGATCCTCGTCTTTTGAAATTAAATATGATGCGTAGAGGTATTATTCACGCTGACATCGTAAATACTGTTTCGCCTACTTATTCGCAAGAAATTATGACTGAAGAGTATGGAGAGCTTCTTGATAAATTATTGAGAGAGAGAAGGTCTTCTGTTTACGGTATTATAAATGGAATAGATTACGAAACTATTAATCCAGAAACAGATCCGCATTTAGTAAAAACTTATAATGCTAATAATTTAGACAATAGAATTGCTAATAAAAAAGAAATTCAATCTAGGTTTGGACTAGAGGTTAATCCAGATAGTTTTTTGGTTGGTATTGTTTCTCGTTTAGACGGACAAAAGGGATTTAATCTTTTGTTTGATACCTTAGAATTATTTATTCGTGAACTTAATATGCAATTAGTGGTTGTTGGAAATGGGAGCTCTGAATATATGAATTTTTTCAGCGAGATGGGTAAAAAATATCCCAAGAAAGTTGCTCCTCATCTTAATTTTGATATTGTTCTTCCTCATCTTGTGTTTGGGGGAGCGGATGCGCTTTTGATTCCTTCGAAATTTGAACCTTCTGGTTTAACCCAAATGGAAGCCATGAGATTTGGGTGTGTTCCTATCGTTAGAAAAACAGGAGGGTTAGCAGATACAGTTGATAATTATAATCCAGTTAAAAATACTGGGACAGGATTTGTATTTGAAAAATTTGATAGCCTTTCTTTAGTAACTGCAGTTACGAGAGCTTATGAAAATTATCGTCATCATGATATTTGGCAAGGTATTCAAAAAAGAGCTATGGCTAAAGATTTTTCATGGAAATATTCAGCTTCAGAATATGAAAAAATTATTAAAAAAGCAGTGGACATTAGGAGTCGTGTTGTGGAAAAGAAGGAATTTTAACATGTCCATAGAGGATATATGTAGATTAACGCAGATCAAAATGCGGATAAACGCGGATAAAAAATTAAAAATTTAAGATTTATTTAAATATATAAAAATTTCAAGATTTAAAAATTGTAAATTCTAAATTGTAAATTTCTTAAATATATGTACTGGGCTAATTTTTTACATTTTTATCAACCACCAACCCAGAAACCGTTTTGGATTCATAAGATTACAACAGAGGCATACAGACCTATTCTTAAGGGTATAAAAGAGAATGGAGACGCCAAGCTTACATTAAATATAAGCGGAATTTTGTTGGAACAATTAGACCAATATGGAGAAGATGATGTTATTGATTTGATAAAAGACTTACTTAAAGAGAAAAGAATTGAGCTTACGGGAAGCGCGAAGTATCATCCACTTTTGCCTTTTTTACCAGAAGATGAAGTGATACGACAAATTAAACTTAATGAAGAAACTCTCAAAAATTATTTTGGCGATTTGTGGGAACCTCAAGGATTTTTTCCTCCAGAAATGGGATTTAATTGTGATGTAGCGAAGATAGTGGCGAAGCTTGGTTATAAATGGATTATTGTTGACGAACTTTCATTTCCTCGTGACAAAAAACCAATTGATTATTCTAAATTATATTCAATGGAAGGATTGCCTGCCCAGGGGTCAGGGGATGATTTTTATATTCATTTTAGAGAGCGAAAAATGAGTTGGACAATTTTATCTGGACAAGTGGGTACAGGAGATCTTTTGCTTAAGGGACTAGAGAACAGATTAGATAAAAATGAATATTTATTAACCGCTATGGACGGAGAAACTTTTGGACACCATCGCCCTGGACTAGAACATCTTTTATTTGAAATTTATGGGAATCGTGGTATTTCAACAATATTGGTTTCTGATTTACCAAAATATTTTAAGGACAAAGTTTTAATCAAGCCCGAGCCTTCAACATGGGCACTTATGGATAAAGATTTAGAAGAAAATAAACCATTCAATCGGTGGATAGACGAAGATAATGAAATACATAAATTACAATGGGAGCTTACTAATCTTGCTTTGGAATCTATTAAAAAATCAGACAAGAAAGACCTTAATTATGTAGATGCTCGGTCTATATTAGACAGAGCATTACATTCTGATCAATATTGGTGGGCATCAGCGCGTCCTTGGTGGAGCATTGAAATGATTGAAAGAGGAGCGAAAGAATTATCAAATGCGATTTTAAGAATGCCTGGTATTGATATGGAAATAAAAGAAAAAGCAAAAAGATTATATAAATATATTATTTTTACAGCCTTTGATTGGCAACGCGAAGGAGTGGTTGACGCTTTGGCTCATAAAGAAGACGAAGATATTCGTCAGCGTACAGATGAGAATGTTCCACAATTACCGAAAGAAGAGATAGATAAAATGGTGGCAAATCTTGAAAAAGAATTGGAAATTATAGTTAAAAAACAGGAATTTGAACGAGCGGCACAGATTAGAGATCGTATAGCTGAGCTTAAAAGGTATGGGGAGGATAGGCACTAGGAATTAGGCACTAGGCACTAGGCACTAGTAATTAGGTAATTTAGTAGAAATATAATAGTAATTATTAGGAATAGTAATTTTAAAAAATGTCTCACAAAATGTTTTTGATTATATCGTTGTTTGTTTTATTAGCAATAATTAGCAGTTTGTATGCTTATTTTGTTAATGAAAATGAAAATGAATTTAAAGAAATTCAAATAAATAATAATACTTTTCAAGTTGAAATTGTTGACACAGCAATATCTCAAACGAAGGGTCTTTCTGGACGTGAAAGTTTAGACGAAGACAAGGGAATGCTTTTTGTGTTTAAGGGATATACAAAGCGTTCTTTTTGGATGGTTAATATGAATTTTTCTTTGGATATGATTTGGATTAAAGATGGAATTATCGTTGGTATAGAAAAAAATGCTGTTCCTTTAAAATTAGATAATGAAAAAACGAAGTTTTATTATTCGCCAGAGCCAGTTGATATGGTTTTAGAAATAAACGCTGGATTGTCGGATAAATTAAATATCAAAACAGGGGACAAGGTGAATGGGATATAATTTGTATAAAATTTTATGAAAAATAAAATAGAAAAAAAGTTAGCCATTTTTGAAGGCAAGAAAATACGTCGGATTTGGGACGAGAAAAAAGAGTTGTGGTATTTTTCAGTGGTGGATATAATCGCGGTTTTGACCGAACAAGATAATTTCAAAAAAGCACAAAGCTATTGGACTACTCTTAAAAATCGTTTAAAAAAGGAAGGAAGTGAGTTGGTCACAAAATGTGACAAACTGAAAATGCAGGCTACGGATGGCAAATTTTATTTAACTGATGTTGCCAATACAGAAACAATGTTTCGTATAATTCAATCAATCCCTTCGCCCAAAGCGGAACCGTTTAAGCTTTGGTTAGCACGGGTAGGGTATGAAAGAATTGAAGAAACCGAAGATCCAGAGAAAGCTATTCAAAGAGCGTTAGCGACATATCTCAAAAAAGGATATT
>JAHILT010000085.1 GCA_018896875.1 Patescibacteria group bacterium | reverse complement strand
GATTCATACCAGTCAACTTAAAATAGGCGCTAAAAACACGCTAAAATTAGATATTATTTTTCGTGACTCCTTAAATTCCCCGTTATTAGTCTTCTTTTCTCTTTTATTCTCTCTTTATCTTCTGAATCCTTTAATCTCCTTGCATATTTGCCAGGGTATCAAAGGAATCCTTCAAATTTAATTGGCCTCTGTATTTTTTCTTAATTGGCTCAGGGGAGAAAGTCTGTATTTTATTACTTCTTTTAAGCTAACTACGAAACATGGGAGAGAATCAGATAATTTTTTATGATTTACCTCCAATAATTTTATTTTCTGGGGAAATTAGAATAGGTTAAAGGAAAATACTAAGGCAGAATTTTTAATGAGCAGAATTGCGGTAATAGTGAATTATAAAGGATTTGAGGAATTTTGCAAGAGCTTTACAATAATTTTCGATAAAGTATAAATTGGAAAAAAGAAGGATTTTTAAAATTTATATGGTATAATGCATATAAAAGTATTAAACTACAAAAAATTTAAATTTTTTTTATCTATTATGTGAATTATTCACATAACCAAATATTTCTACTATTATCTAATATTAAGAAGGTAAGGCATTCGTGTAATAATTCAAAAAAGTTGAGAAAGGCAAACTACCCGAAAGGATAGGACGCAAAGTTTTGGGTCTAAGGCATTTTAATGTCTTTTGTTGCCCTTTACTGCTATGACTGCCAAACTGCCGACTTTTAAAAAAGGATTGGCAGTTTTTTTATTTATAAATTAAAATTTATCTATTACGTGAAAATATACCAGAATAATAGTTATTTAAAAGGATTTGATTATGATGAATCTGCGTATTAAAACATTATTAATGATTTCGTTAATTTTGATATCAAGCTTACTGAGTGGTTGTTCTCTCTTGCGTGGCATAATTCCTTCACTTCCTAATAAAGGAGCTAGTCCAGTACACAATCTTACCAAAAATAGTTATTATAACACCATTCAAGCAGCCCTTGATGATGCAGATAATGATAATATTATTGAAGTTGCTGATGGTACCTATGATGAAAGTATCGCCTTTCCCTCTTATAACAAGGTTGTCTTAAAAAGTGTAAATGGACCCTCTTCAACCATCATTCGGGGAGATGGCGGTTCACCAACAGTTACCTTTATTAACGGTCCCCTGGAAGATAGCACCCTGGAAGGTTTTACTATCACCCATATCAATGGATTAATCGGAAAGGGAATATGGAATTATAGAAGCAACTTAAGTATAAACAACTGTATTATCTCCAATAATTATTTCGATTATCCTGCTGCTACTTTTGGTGGTGGAATAGGTAATGAAGGCACTTTAACTATTACCGGAAGTACTATCTCCGGTAATTATGCTCCTTATGGTGGCGGAATAGAAAATTTTGGTCCATTAACTATCACCGGAAGTACTATCTCCGGTAATTCTGCTGTTTGTGGTGGCGGAATATATTTAGGTTCATATTCAGAAAACATAACTATTGGCGGAGACAGTGCAGATGATAAAAATACAATTTGTGGAAACTACAAAACTGAACAAGACCCCTCCCTGGATCAGCAGATCAGGGATGAATCAGGGAGTCTTTATGAAATTTATAAGGACACTAACTACATTTCCGCTTCCTGTTCTATTGAAGACCAACCTCCCATCATAGAAATAATCAGCCCTTCTGATGGCGAGACAATCTCAGGGACTGTCAGATTTTCAACATATGCTACCGATGATTATGCATTAGATAAAGTTGAGTTTTATATAGATGATGAGCTGAAGAGAACTTACGATCTTAGCTATGATTATGAGAATTATCCTATTGTTGGAAGTACTTGCATGTGGGATTGTGATACTACATCGGATTCTATTGACTACATTCCTAATGGCAGTCATATCTTTAAGGCAAAGGCCTATGATACTGCCGGTCAGATTGCTGTAGATAATATCTCATTTATTGTTGACAATATAGCAGGCGCTCCATCTATCGAGATCGAAGTAACGAAGTGGGGAATTACCAATCTCTGGGAAAGTAGCACTCTACATCGGTTCCTTAATGAAGTCGCAAGTGCGAGTGGATATTCGATAGACTGCATAATTGACGTCTATGTAGCTAATGATGACCCCATTTGGTTGGTAGAAATTAAACTTTCAACTGGAGAAGTCATAGCCTTATCTAAGAAAGCCCCAGGGGGGCATTATAGTATTCATCTACAGAGATATATGTTTTCACGGGATAGATATTTAAATTACCTTTC
>JAHILT010000048.1 GCA_018896875.1 Patescibacteria group bacterium | reverse complement strand
TTGAAGCTTTGGTACCGATAGCAATCATCTTGACGCCAGATTGTCTTGCTCTATCAATTACCTCTTCTCTGTCTTTATTGAAAACAGAAAATTGTACATGACTATGAACATCAATATATTTTAATTCTTGCATATTTTTATAATCAGCTAATTAAAAGATTAAGATTATTTAAATATATAAAGATTTAAAAAATTTAAGATTTATTTTTCTGAAGACGAGGGAATAAGTTGTCTATTTTTTTAACAATAAACTTATCTTCTTCCAATTGAATAGATTCAGAAATCTTTTCTACTGTTTCTGGCAAAAATGGTAAAAGAAAATTACTTATCTCCTTAAGTAAAGAAACTAAATTATAGATAACTTCTGTTTTCTTTTCTTGTTTTATTTCCTTACTCCATGGTTTATTTTCATTAATATATATATCTCCGAATTGAATTAATTCCCAAATCGTTGCTAAGGCTTCATTAAATTTAAGCTCTTTGATTTTTTCTTCTAATACATTTTTTGTTTCAAGAATTTTGTTTTCAAATTCTTTTCCTATTTTCCCAGACAAAGAATCTTCTTTAGATGCCAACGTTAAAACACGAGAAGTAAAATTCCCTAACCCATTAGCTAAATCACCATTATATCTTTCTTCGAATTTTTCATAGGAAAAATCACCATCTTCTGTGCTTGAAATCTCACGTAATAAATAATAACGGACAGCGTCTGTCCCATATTTTTCAACTAATTCGTATGGATCAATAACATTATCTAAAGATTTTGACATCTTTTCTCCGTTAGATGTAATAAATCCATGAACAAATATCTTTTTAGGAAGAGGTAGCCCAGACGACATTAATATGGCTGGCCAAATAGCACTATGAAATCGCAAAATATCCTTACCAATCACGTGTAAGTCGGCTGGATGCTCTTCCCAGTTCTTAATGCCTCTATATCCACTAATATAATTGGTTAAAGCATCTACCCATACATACATTGTTTGATTACTATCGTCAGGAACAGGTATTCCCCATTCTAAACTTTTTTTAGAACGAGAAAAGCTTATATCTTCCAACCCCTCTTTTAATAAAGACAATGTTTCATTCTTACGCCCTTCTGGAACAATAACTAATTCATTACTTTTTATTTTTTCTTCTATCTGTTTTGTATATTTAGATAATTTAAAAAACCAGTTCTCTTCTTCTATAAGTTCTAATTTCTTTTTATGAATCCCACACATAAAATTATGTGTGGGATGAATAGAGCATTGTCCATCAACAATACCTCTTCCTGTTTTAAAAGACTCGCAACCGACACAATAATATCCTTCGTATTTTTTCTTATATAAATCATCAGATTTTAAAATTCTATTCCAAATTTCTTCAGCTACCGGCCAATGCATCTTTTTGTTAGAAGTACGAACAAAATTATCCCATGATAGATTAAGAGAGCCTTTTAATCCCATGAATTTTTCAGCTAAGTCGTCGACAAACTCTTGAGAAGACTTACCTGCTAATTCTGCTGTTCTTTGTATTTTTGATCCATGTTCATCTGTACCGGTTTGAAAAAAAACTTCATATCCTTTCTCGCGAAAATAACGCGCTAAAACATCTGCCTGTATAGATTCCATAGCGAATCCAATATGCGGATTAGAATTTGCATAAGCGATAGAGGTTGTAATATAAAATTTCTGAGACATTAAACTGGATTTTCAATTTGAGCCTTTCGTTTCATTTTAATTTCAGACCAATGATTTATGACTTCTTGAATTAATACCGCTCCTGGTACGGCTAAAATCAAACCAATCACTCCAGCCATCTGTCCGCCAGCAATAATCGCTATTAAAATAACCGCTGGATTAAGACCTGTTGTAAGTTTCATAAATACCGGCGTTAAAAAACTGCTTTCTGATTTTTGTACAACCACAAAAAATATAAGAACATAAACTGCTATGATTTGAGATTGAGACAAGGCTACAATAACCGCTATAGCTCCACTCACAATCGGACCAACAAATGGAATAAGTTCTAAAACAGCTGCTAAAATAGCTATAACCAAACTATATTTAACGCCTAGTAACGACAAGCCAATATATACTAATACACCAACAGTTAAACTTAAAAATATCTGCCCTTTCAGCCATTTACCAATCTTAAGACGAGTTCTAAAATAAACATTCAAAACCTCGTCTTCACAAATTGGAGGTAAAATAGCTCTCAAAAATTTTTCTACGCCCCTTCTATCTACCGATAAATAAAAAGAAAGAACAAAAACAGAAATAGTTAAAGCTATTCCTCCTAAAAATTTAGAGACTAGATCAAAAAGAGAAGTTCCGCCACTAAATAACATTCCTGCTAGTCTACTAATGCTTTCTGTAAACGAACTAGTAATTTCAGACATTTTTTCTAATCCCAAAATGGGTATATCTGAATTAGAAAGATTGGTTATAAGAATATTAAGCTCTGTAAGCGCTATAGGAATTATTATATAAAGTAATATAGCTATCAAAAGTATTAAAAATATTAATACAAATAAAGCTCCTAAAACTCTAGGAATTTTATGCTCTTCTAAGAAAGTAATAAAAGGATCTAAGGCGGAAGATATAACAATAGAAAGAAGCACTGCCAAAAGAACGTCTTTAGTAAAATAAAAAAAGGCTATTATTAAACCAACAAAAACCACCCTCCAAATACTAAACCAGCCTATTTCTAATTGAATTTTATCGTTTTTTTCCATAAGTTTATTCATTCACTATAATAAAACGATTCTAAGGGCAAGATAGTTTCATTATAAATGTAAAATCTTTTTGAATTCTTTTGTGTCTTTAAAAGGCCCAATAATAGCAAGATTGAGCTTATTGTTTTGAAAAATACTTTTAGCTAATCGTAAAATATCTTTTACTCCGATTGCTTTCACTTTTTTTATTATTTGCTCTGGTGTGAGTATTTTTTCGCCAAATAATTCTTGATAACCATAAAATTCACCTATAGAATCTGATGTTTCAAGTCCAATCATCATTTTTCCTATTATGTGATTTTTTGATTTTTCTATTTCTTCTTTAGAAATTAATTTAGTTTTTATTTTATCAATTTCTTTTAAAATAGTTTTAATTACAATGTTTATTTTTTTATTATCAACTCCAGCAGAGACACTTAAAAAACCATGATCTGTATAAAGAGAGTCATTACAATGAATATAATAAGCTGCCCCTAAGCCTTCTCTTACTTTTTGAAAAAGTCTAGAACTCATTCCTCCTCCTAAAATATCACAGAGAATCCCTAGCTCGTACTTTCTTTCATCAAACATATCAAAAGTTCTAAATCCTAAAACTAAATGAGTTTGGTCCGATTGTTTTGTTTCTAAAATAACTTTTGGACCAATTTGCTTTTCAATCGTTTTTTTCTTTTTTGCTTTATTGGTTGCTGGGATAGAGCCAAAAACTTTATTTAATTTTTTTAATATTTCTTTTTCTTTCAAGTTTCCTGACACCACAATCGTCGTAGCTTCGGGAACATAATGACTTTTTCTGTATTCAATTAATTTTTTTTGATTAACAGCTAAAACGCTACTCTTCTCTCCAGCAATTGACCAGCCAGCTGGTTGGTCTCCATAAAGACAAGACATAAAAATATCATGTACTTTTCTCATAGGAAGATCTTCATACATATTAATCTCCTCTATTATTACCCCTTTTTCTTTTTCTAAGTCCTTTTCTTTAAACAAAGGGTCAATATACATATCCGAGATTATGTCTAAAGCATTATCAATTTTATCTGACCTAATCTTAGCAAAATAGCCAGTAAGCTCACTGCCAGTGAAAGCATTATAAACGGCTCCTAATGATTCCATCTCAGAAGAGATAGCCAAAGCATTGGGTCTTTTCTTGGTTCCCTTAAAACACATATGCTCTAAGAAATGAGAAATGCCGTTGATATCTTTGTTCTCATACTTAGAACCAGCTTCTATTAAGACTAAAAAGGTAGACGCCATGCTGTGGGGCATGGGGCATAATATAATTCGTAGTCCGTTCTTTAAAGTGTGCTTATTGAACATATGTAATTTAATTTTAAATTTTAAATTTTAAATCAATATCTAATGACTTAATGCCTAAATTTTTAATTAAGTTTTGTTTGTAAATAATTTTTTAGTTCAGAAATTTTTATTCGTTCTTGTTTTGTAGTGTCTCTGTCGCGGACAGTTACAGAGTCATCTTTTAATGAATCAAAATCTACTGTTATGCAGAATGGGGTTCCAATCTCATCTTGAGAATAATAACGTTTTCCAACATTTCCTCTATCGTCCCAAGTAGCCATAAAATCTTTACGCAAAGAATCATA
>JAHILT010000047.1 GCA_018896875.1 Patescibacteria group bacterium | reverse complement strand
GTTTTTTCTACGAGTTCTGATTTCCCTTTCTCCATCACAGCTTTTGCTTCAGCTAATCTTTCATTAGCAAGTAAAGCGTGTCTTTCAGCTTTTTTGAGGTCGCCAAAAGTAAAGAATGTGCCAACTGCTTCTGAAACCCTTTCTAAGAAGTAAAATGGGCTATCAGGAGTCATACCAGGATCAGACAGTTCGACTTCTTGAGCAAAAGCTACTCCCCCAACAAAAATTAATGATAATAGGACTGTAAATAATGTTATGTTTTTCATATGCTTACATTTTACCACAACCAAAAAAGTATTTTCTTGGTTTTTATTCTTTATCTTCGTTTAAAAATTTAAAATTAATAATTAAAAATTACTATCGTCTTTCTATTAAATTACTCTTTTCTATATTCTTAATATCTAGTGGCTAGTGGCTAATCCCTATCCTAATCCCTAATCCCTAGTGGCTAGTGGCTAATCCCTATCCTAATCCCTAATCCCTAGTGGCTAGTGGCTGTCCCCAATCCCTAGTGACTATTCCATATGCACTCTCTCCTGAAACTCCTTAAAACGTTTCGCTAATAAAGGATGTTTAGAAAATTTCGGATCATTAGACAATAACTCTTCCGCAGAACTTTTAGCCGCCTTAACCAATTTAATATCTTTTAAACTATCCATGGCTATATCAGGAATGCCAGTTTGTACCTTACCCAAAAACTGACCAGGGCCTCTCAATTCCAAATCTTTTTCAGCCAATTCAAAACCATTTTTTGCACTCTGAAGAAACTCTAATCTTTTTTGCGTTGATTGCGATTCTGAATCAGTGAACAAAAAACAAAAAGATTGATGAGCTCCTCTTCCAACACGCCCACGAAATTGATAAAGTTGCGCCAACCCAAATCTATCCGATCCCTCAATCATCATTATGGTCGCATTCGGAACATCAATTCCCACTTCCACCACCGAAGTACAAACCAAAATATCATATTCTTTATCCAAAAAACCCTTCATAATTTTTTCCTTCTCTATGCTTTTCATCTTACCGTGTAACATAGCAATCTTAAGATCTGGAAAAACTTTCGAAGAAAGTTTATCAAACTCTTCCTTAACAGATTTCAACTCTAATATTTTCTGTTGTGCTTCACTCAAAAACCTTCTCTCTATATTACCCCCTCTTCCCTCTGCCTGCCCCGTGAAATTGCGACCTTGTCGCACTATTTCACTGGGGTCATTCCCATGTCCTACCCCCTCCTTTAAAAAGGAGGGTTGGGGTGGATTTTCCCCTCTTCTTTCTCTTATTCTTTCTTCGTTTTTTTCATCTTTATCATCAGTTGTTATTTGCTGGTTATCAGTAATAACTCGTTGGTCATTCTGCTCTTTGCTTTTTCTTTCTTTGCTTGCCCCATACTCATCTGTGAGTGTGGGGTCGTTAGTCATAGATCGTTGGTCGTTAGTCTGTGTATTGTCTACGTAGTCAGCGTCAATAGTGTCCGCGTTAGTCCGCGTATAGTCCGTATTAATCCGCGCCTCAAAGGGCTCTATACGAGGACAAATAACAAAAGCCTGTCTACCTTTTTTAACTTGTTCTTTAATAAATCCATATGCTTTTAATCTATCAACTGGCTCTACAACTTTAGTAGTCACCACTTTTCTCCCTGGAGGCATTTCATTGATAATTGATAAATCCAAATCTCCAAAAATTGTAATAGCCAAAGTTCTAGGAATCGGCGTAGCAGACATAGAAAGAAAATGTGGCACCAATGCGGATTTCCCCGAAATTCTGTCCGCGTTAGTCTGCGTTTTAGTCTGTGTAAGTCCGCGAGCAACGAGTTCAGCTCGTTGCTGAACGCCAAAACGATGTTGTTCATCTACAATTACTAAAGCCAAATCATTAAACTCCACGCTCTTTTGAATAATGGCATGTGTTCCAATAACAATCTTAATCTCACCACTTTTAATTTTTTCATTAATAACCTTTTTCTTTTTTGAACTAGCAGTTAAAATTTCTATTTCTTTTTTATATCCCTTAAACAAATTGGTAAGCGTATGATAATGTTGTTGAGCTAATATTTCGGTCGGAGCCAAAATAGCAACCTGATGTTCATCTTTAGCCACCAAAATCGCTGCAAGCGCAGCAATAATTGTTTTCCCAGAACCCACATCCCCCTGAAGCAAACGATTCATAGGTCTATCTCTTTGAATATCCAAAAGAACTTCTTTCAAAACATCCTTTTGAGAATTGGTAAGTAAAAACGGCAACTGACTTATTAATTTACTTAAAAAAAATTTATCTACTGGTATCGGCGTACTTTTTTGGTCAGCTAACTTTAATTTTATTTTTAAATTATTAAGTTGAAATAAAAACAAATTTTCAAAAGCAAATCTTTTCTTAGCCATCTCCGCTTGTAACATCCTTAAGGGAAAATGAATTTTCTTAATAGCAAAATTAATATCCGGCAAATTATTTTCCAACAAAGTTTCTTTAGGTAAAAATTCTTCAATCGGCGGAAGCAATTTTAATATTGGTTTCATTATGTATCTTAAAAACTTTGAAGACACACCTCTAGTTTCAGAATAAACAGGAATTAACCCAGCAGTATGACTCGGTCCACTTTCAGCACTAGAAATCCCCCGACTAGAAGTTATTTCATGAACTGGACTAGCAAGATAAACACCATTTTTTGAATCAACTACCTTCCCAGCAAAATTAGCCTGTGTTCCAGTCTTCAATGTCTTTAAAAGATAAATTTGATTAAACCAAGTCGCTCTTATCCCACCAGTTTCATCAACAATAATAGCCTCAATCAACACAAGTTTTTTTCTAAAAGTCCTACGCATTCCTATCTTCTGTATCGTTCCATGAATCGTAGCAGGTTGCCCAGGCACTAAATCACTTATAGGAATTATTTTAGAAAAATCGTCGTACCTAAAAGGAAAATGCCACAAAAGATCTCTAACTGAACAAATTTTAAGCTTGCTAAGTTTTGAAACAAAACTAGCACTAATACCGCCAATTTTACTTAACTCGGTATTTAAATCCATATCTCTCTAATTAAATTACTGTTAAATTACTCTTTCTTAAACAATTACTATTGTCTTCTATCGAATTACTATCCTCTCTTTTTTGTTTGTTTTTTGTAACTACGATACTAATTAGATATACGAATGTTATAAATAATAAATAATTACAAATTATTCGTTGTCATTTGTAGTATTTGTATTCATTCGTAGATTTGTATTTATTTGTATATTATACACTGAATTTGACCTCAAATCTAACCACTTTTTTTGTTTTTTCTAACACTATTCCCAACTTTATAAAGTCAGTCAAAAGAGCGTAACTTTATAAAGCTACGCTCTTTTATTTTATAATATGAATAATCTCTATTTTTTCTCTAGTCGCTAGTCGCTAATTACTATTCTACTGTCCAAGATACTGATTAATTGTCTGTAAAAGCTGATTTCGTAATCCTTCAATATGAACTTCAACATTAGCAATTCCCTGAGTATTACTAGAAGGAATTAAAGTCTGTGCATCTTCAAAAACTCTTATCTGTAATCTAAACTGACTAATGCTCTGTAAAATTCCAGATTGTGATGTTGGGGCGGAAACCGAAACAGAAACTGGAGCAGAAACAGAAGCTGAAGCAGAAACCTGAGCCGAAGTATTTAACTCCGCCCTAGTCAAAGGTCCAACATTACCATATCCAGCCTGTCCAGATGTAGCAATACCCTCTTTCTCTTGATATTTCTTAACAGCAGCCAAAGTTAATGGACCAAAGTATCCAGTAACAGGACCACTATAAACCCCCTCACTTGTTAATCTTTCTTGAAGCTCTGTTACTCCAACACTTTCAGAACCATAAACTAACGCTTTAGTAAATTTATAAGTACTTACCGAAGTAGCTGAAGGAACAACTGTGGTAGTAGTAATCGTCTCCGTCACTGGCGAAACTTGAGCTTGAACAGTGGTTTGGGTCTGGGCAAATATATTGGCATTAGGATTATTCCCTCCACCTGAACCACCACCACCAGAAGTACTGCCTGTCACCGTAGTAGCCGTCGTAGTAGTACCATCACAAGTTTCAGTTGTTGATGGAGTTACTATTACAGAAACAGCAGCCGCATTATCACTGGAGGCCGCAAAAGATACATAAGAATCTCCTGTACAACGCAATCCAACTGTTACACCAGTGCCAACAGTATAAGAGAACTTTCTTTTATCGTTAGATACCACACTGAAATTAGCTCCTGGAGCTAAACTGACGGTAAAATTACTGTCAGTTACTGTCAAGGAATCAATTGTTCTATCAACACCAGAAACAACTAATGTATAATCACTCACTAAAATTTGAGTTTCAGGACCAACAGTTACCTCATTGGCAGCATAGACAGGAACAACGCCTAAAATCATTATCAGCCCGACTAAAATTGATAGGTATTTTTTCATAAATAATTTTTTAACCGAATTACTTTGTTATCGCGATGAAATTGAAAGAATGAATTCCTGTTGCAGCAGTGCTGTCATAGCCATGATTATAAATCTCAACACCAATAATATTAGTAGCAGTAGAAGAAGCGCCACTAATCGAAAAGTTAACAGGCAATGAGCCAGTTGCCATTACCATTACTATATCGCCCTCCGCTATCAATCCACTTTCATTAGGAGTACAATCGGCAACCGCCGTAGAAGATGCAGTAGGAGACAATGTGGCAATAGTACAATAACCAGCAACTATTTTTGTTAAAGGCGCACCTGAATTACCAATCCTTAAACTTCCCGAAGCAGAAATAGCAGTTGTAGAAGCATTAACCATTGTAGTTTTACCAACGACGCTCAAGGTATCAGCAATACTAGTTGATGCTGTAGAAATAAGTCCATTAGCAATAGTCAACATTCCAGTTGTAGAAGCGTTAACAAAAGTAGCATCGCCAGTGACATCTAAAGTACTACTCGCAGAAATAGCACCAGCAGAACTAATAGATACACCAAGAGAAACTTCCCCGACAACTAAATTATCCAATTTTACTTGACCAGTTGAAGAAGCAGTAGTTAAAATCACATTCCCAGTTAAAGTGGAAACACCAGTAACACCCAATGTGCCGGCAATACTAAATGTACTAGCAATACTAGATGATGCCGTAGAGATAAATCCATTAGCAACAGTCAACATTCCAGTTGTAGAAGCGTTAACAAAAGTAGCATCGCCAGTGACATCTAAAGTAGTAGACAATGTAGCACTTGTTAATGTAGAAGCACCCGTGACATCTAAGGTACCGCCTGTAGTTATATTAGTACTAATTACTGTTGCTCCGTAAGCAACAACAAACACTCCTAAAAAGGAGAACAATACCGACAAACTTATTGAAATAAATTTTTGTTTTTTCATTTTATTTTTAATATTATAAACTAAACGACTTTAATTATTAATTAAGTCTAATTATAACTTTAAAAAGATTTTTTTACTACCCCTCTAAACTGTGTATAACTTTTCAATACCAAGCACTCCTTAATCAATTACCCTTTATCTGCCGAATATACTCCCTTACCTCTTCCTCAACCAAAGGATTTATTTCTATTATTTTTTCTAGTTCTTCAATAGCTTTGTCTGGCTGACTCACTAAAAGATAAGTTTCGGCCAAACTTTTTCTATAATTAATATTATTTTCATCTTTATTTACATAGGCTTGCCACGTATCAATCAAACGGAGATAATTTTTAGATTTATAATAAACTTTTACTAAAAATTCATCAGCAACATTAACCGCGCCGAAACCTTCTAATAAAAGCTCGTCAGCTTTGTCCTGTTGATTGTTCATAATATACATACCAGCCAAATATATTCTAGCCACAGTGAATTCGGGGTCTTCTTCATACGCTTTTTTCAAAATCAAAAGTGCTTGTTTATAGTCATCCTTAGCCATATAACAATCAGCTAAAGAAAATAGAATATCTTGTTTTCGGGGGGAAATTTTTAACGCATTTTCATAAGCTTCAATAGCCTTATCAATTTGATTTATTTTACTATAAATAATTCCTAAATAAATTGACGGCCTAGGATCTAAAAGATTTTCATTCTTATCTTGCTCTATCTCTGCAATAGCCTCAACTAAAAGCTGGGATTTTTGCTCGTCATTTAGTTGATTAGAAAGCAAGGCGGAACCAACCGCAAAATTGGCAAATTGAGATCTAGCTTCGCTTTTACCCAAAAAAGTATTAATAGACAAGGATTTTGAAAATAAATTAGCAGTCTCAACTACATCTCCTCCAGCATTTTCTTTTAAAGCTCCTAAAAGGTATTTATTTGCCAAAAACGGTTTTAAAACCAACGAATAACCAATAAAAATAAAAATAATAACTGCTAAGATTGTAGCAGGCATTAAATATTCAGAAGCCTTGGAATTGTCCTGTTCCAAAGTAATTTCTTCTTTTTTATTTACACTATATATATAAGCCAATAAAGCAAAAAAACAAGTATAAGTGGCTATATTATCAAATATAAATAAATTCTGGAAAAAATAAGCGACAAATATACCAACAACAATCAAAGACTTACTAAGAGGAATTTTGTTTTCTTTGAAATTTCTATAAAGCAAATAGATAGCCGATATAAGAATGAATAGATAGCTTAACAGACCTAAGAAACCGGCATTAATAAGCCAATCAAAAATAACATTATGAGATCTATCAAACCAAGGCTCCTGTCTCCAAAGTTCTGGTTGATAATATTCTGAAAAAACTACCACATAATTTTCAGGACCCCATCCTAAAACAGGTCTTTCTTTCACAGCCTGCCAACTCATATTCCAAATTGTAAATCGCGAAGTGATAGTTCTTTCGCTGAATGACAACGAAGTCAAACGAGATAAAACAGGGCTACTTTGCACAAAGCTGGTATCTTTAGCAAGCCATAAGCCACCGCAAATTAAAACGGTAAATAAAAGAATAGATAAAACTATTTTTTTGCTTTTTTTTGCAACTTCCCCAGAATTTACAAATAAATAAATTATAAATACTAAAATAATAGCGCCCAATATTCCCAATGTCGGTCCACGACTAGCAGTGAAATAAATTGTTGATAGTGTAAATAAAGCGGAAACCGCATAATATATTTTTGCCCATAATTTTTTAGTGTCAGCGAAAAGCAGAATCGCAAAACCTAAAATGAAAATAAGATAAGCAGCTAAATAGGCCGGATTGCCAATCGTTCCGTCCACTCTAAAGCCACCCTGCAGAGAAGCTAACCTTCCCGTCTTTTGTAAAAAAGCGTAAATATTTTCAAACCACCCCGCTATTACAAATAAATTGAAAAACACAAACCAATCTTTCTTTCTGAACACATTGCCAATAACCAAGAAATAAGCAAAAAGATGAAAATAAGTTATTAAGCCTTCCATCCTCTCAAAATTAGACCAAAAACTTCTAAGCGGATTAACGCCGAAAATTGTGGCAAGAGAAACAATGGCTGTAAAAATAACCAAAGAATAAAAAAGAATGTTTCTCTGTGGACGATATTCTTTACAAAAAATAGCTAAGGCCACCCATAAAACAAAAACTAATTCCACAATAATTCTGAAAGCAAAAGCCTTACCCGTTATAAACGGAAAAAATAAACCAGCAGCAATATAAAGCGCAACAAAAGGAACTATAAAAAGAAGTCCTTTTATAACCCACACTAAAACATTTTTTAAATTTAAATTCATACAAAAATTAATTTAATAATAGATTACTATATTAACCAGTTTTTTTCAAAGTATAGATTTTGTAGAAATAAGATTCTTTGTTTTCAAGAAGATCAGCAGGAATCCCCTCTTCAATTATTTTACCCTTATTTAAAACCAATACTCGGTCTGCATCTGAAATAGTTGATAAACGATGGGCAATTATAAATATAGTAATCTTGCGCTTTAAATTATTTATAGAATTTTGAATTAATATTTCCGACTCGTTATCTAAAGCACTCGTAGCTTCATCAAGAATTAAGAATTCAGGATTTCTAACCAACGCTCTTGCTAAAGCAATTCTTTGTCTTTGCCCTCCAGAAAGCATAACTCCTCTCTCGCCCACCACTGCATCAAAACCTTCTTTCTGTTTCAAAATAAAATCATAAATATTTGCCAACTTAGCAGCTTCAATCATTTTTTCATCAGATATGCTTTCGTCATAAAATTTTATATTATTTTTAATTGAATCATTAATGAGAAAAGCGTCCTGAGAAACATATCCTATTTTACTACGCCAATCCCGCAAATCTATTTTAGAAATATTTATTCCATCTATTAATATTTCCCCTTTTTCGGTTTCAAAAAGACGCAAAAATAAATCAGCTATTGAAGTTTTTCCAGCGCCAGACTGACCAATTAAACCAACTGTCTCGCCCTTTTTAATACGCATATTAAAATCTAGCAAAACCGGCTCATTAGGCTTGTAGGAAAAAAACACATTTTTAAAATCTATTTCATTTTTAAAATTAAACTTTCCCTTACCGCTCCAATTTTCTTTATTATTTTCAAGCAGCTCTCTAAATGTCGCCGTATTCTTTAGGAAAGGAATAAATTCATTAATTGAATGAAAAGTTGATTGAGCCGTATCTAAGTAAGTAAATATTTTCTGAATTAAATAAACTATCACAATAAAAGACGGCAAATTGAAATCTGGATGTTTATAATAATAAGCAAAAAGAGTAAAGATAAAAATCAAACTGAATGGCTGAACAAAAGCAGAGAAAGAAGATCGCAAAAAATATACTTTTATGCTCCATTTTTTAATATCCTCAAACCACATTGTAACTTTTTTAATTACGCTATTCTCCGTACCAAAAGACTTTATTACTTTAATTCCCCCAACATTTTCAACTAAATGACTGGAAATATTTTTTTCTGTAGAAACCACTTTTTCTACAATCAAACGATTCTTTTTTATTAATGGAACAAACAAAAGCAAAAATCCGCCACCTATCGCTAAAGACATCAAAGTAATTGGCAACGAAATACTTATCGCAAAAATTGAATAAATTATCAGCCCAGTTATTGAATTTATAAAATGATTTAAAAATATCATTGTCTCTGAATTAATCTGCAAGTCTCTTACCAAAGTTGCCTGAATATAACCAATCCTCTGTTTTAACAAAAAAGACCATTTAGTATAAAAAATAAGATTTAAAAGATTATTAACGGCGCTATTTCTATAATCAAGCCTAATCTTCGTGGCGATATAAGAAGAAAAAAGTAAGACAACTGATCTAAACAGAAACAAAAGAACAACTAATATTAAAAGGGATTTAAGACTGTAATCAAATGGAATATAAGAAAATATTTTGAATATAAATCTTGAAATGGAATCATCTCCAGCTAATTGATTATTAGTAAAAAATGAAAAAATAGGAATTAATATATTAATTCCTATACCTTCTAAAAATCCACAAAAAAATCCCAATACAACTATAATAGTAATATTTTTTCTGTATCCTCTAAAAACACTATTTAGAACGCTAAAGGTTTCTAAAAAAACAAAGAAATATTTTTTAAAATTTTTTAAAAACATAATCAATTAATATTTTCTTAACTAATTTCATCAAGTGGCGGAATAATCATATTGTCCTTAAATTCTTTTCTGGAAAGATAAGGCCACTGATCTTCTATGGGTTTTGAAACATACCGACCATCCTTCAATTGCTTTGCTTCTAATTTTGGGCTTATTTTTTGATCTTCTTTAATAACAATATTACATAATACTGGACCCTTGGCATTTAATACACGGCGAATTTTTTTATCCATACCTTTATGATTGTTAATATTTTCAGTTGAAATACCATAAGCTTTGGCAATTTTTAAGAAATTCGGCGCCGAATAACCTTTCTTAATCACAGTGCCTACATGATTACTATTGAAATATTTATCCTGAAACTGCCGAACCATACCATAGCAATTATTATTAATAACAAAAATTTTAATTGGTAATTTATAATAAGCAACTGTTTGCAATTCTTGAATATTCATCTGTACTCCTCCGTCGCCAGCTATACAAATTATGCGATTCTTCTCCGTCGCAAACGCAACGCCAATAGCCGCTGGCAAGGCATAACCCATAGCCGCATGTCCAAATTGAGAAAATAATCTTTGTCCCTTTTTAATTTCAAACGCCTGCATTGTCCAAGCCATTACTGCACCAATATCCAATGCAATAAGATCATTCTTCGTCAACTCACTAGAAAGCATTTTTATGAAAACATAAGGATTAACATATTTCTTTTGCTTAAAATATTCTGGAAGACAAACGGAATATCCATTTTCCCACGACTTAGCCCGAACTAACCAATTAGAAATATCGGGTTTAACTAATATTGGTAAAACTTTCTGCATATTTGAAATAAAATCTTTAATATCCGCGCAAATTGGCACATCCGCAATTACCCTTCCTTTATTAAGTTCGTTCCTATCAATATCAACAATAATTTTTTTAGCATTCCTGCCAAAACTCTTTGAATTACCAGAGGTCTGGCGAGTATCCAAACGTGAACCAATACTTAAAATTAAATCTGAATTTTGTACTAAAAAATTAGCTCCACGATTACCATAAATTCCAATTTGACCAACAAATAAAGGATTATCATGAGGAACAACATCAATAGCACCCCACGAACAAACAACTGGATAACCAAGAGATTTTGCTAATTTACAAAATTGTTTTTCCGCTTTAGCTATTTTTACTCCAGCGCCAACAAGCACTACCGGACGTTGCGCTTTTGACATTAAAGCCATCGCCTTTTTAATATCCTTAATTAAACACAAATTATTTTTCTTGGCTTTTTTAGGAGGTGTAAATCCACGAAGATTCTTTGGATTAATTTCGGCATGCTGAATGTTTAAAGGAATATCAAGTAAAACTGGTCCTGGACGTCCAGAATGAGCTTCATAAATTGCTTTATCTAAAAAATATTTAATAGTATTTGGATCATCAACCATTTTCGCAAATTTAGTAACAGAGCTGACAACTTTAACAATATCAGTTTCCTGAAAACCAATTTGACGAACTTTGGTTTTACCTTTCGTCTCATTTAAATTAACTTGTCCAGTTAAATAAAGAACTGGCACAGAATCAAACCATGCTCCACAAATACCAGTAATTAAATTTGTCGCGCCTGGACCGCTAGTCGCTAATGCAACTCCAATCCCTGGACCAAACCGCGAATAAGCATCAGCTGCCATTGCTCCAGCTTGTTCATGTTGAGTACAAATATGTTTCACATCTCTATTTTTATCAATAGAATCCAATAAATGTATACAAGCGCCGCCCGCTACAACAAAAATATGCCTAGTTCCTAATTTGGCAATATAATCAATAACATAATCAGAAAGTTTCATAATATAAATATAATAATTATTTTATAAAATTCCAAGAAAGCGGTGTTCCTTTTTTAACATCTTTTTTAAACTTTTTTCCTAAAACTTTGTTTAAAAATTTCGGCGACATACCATATCCAGGCCTTATACATCTAACATTTATAGAGCTCAGCTTGTCTCCCTTTTTAACGTCTTTTATCACAAAAAGAGATCGTCTAAAAATTAGGTTGGTGGATTCTCTTTCCCCCGATATAAGCTGTGGTTTTCCTAAAGATTTTTCAACAATACGGATTGCTTTTACTAAATCTTTTAATTCTTTTGGCTCAAGGGAAAATACGGCATCAGGTCCCCCATCCGTTCTTTTTAAAGTAATGTGTTTTTCTACTATCTTTGCTCCCAAAGCTACAGCGCCGATAGTAACCGAGGAATCTAAATTATGATCAGATATGCCAATAACTGTTTTCAATTTTTTCTGTAGCAATGGAATAGTAGAAATATTCATTTCTTCCGGATCTGCCGGATAAGAACTGACGCAATGCAACACAGCAACGCTTGAAGCGCCGGCATTTTTCAAAGTTTTAACGGCTAATTTTATTTCCTCCAAATTTGCCATACCGCGGGAAATAATAACCGGTTTTTTTGTTGAGCCGATCTTTTTTAATAATTCCAAATCACCAATTTCGAAAGAGGCCACTTTATAAGCAGGAACTTTCATTTTTTCCAGAAAATCTACAGCCGAACTGTCAAAGGGGGTGGAAAAAAGAATAACTCCATATTTTTTAGCGATTTTCTGCAATTTAGGCTGCCACTGCCATGGCGTATAAGCCTTTTTATATAAGCTATAAAGAGTTTGCCCCTGCCATTCTTTATTGGTACCGCCAACTTGAAACCATTTATTGTCACAATCGATAGTTAGAGTATCTGCTGTATATGTCTGTAATTTAATAGCATCTACTCCTGCCTTGCACGCCTCCTCTACTATTTTTTTCGCTTTACTAAAACTCTGATTGTGATTTCCAGAAATTTCAGCAATTACAAAAATAGGGTGATCTTCTCCAATATATTTATTACCGATTTTTAATAAATTCATAAATTAATTAATAAAAAATTAGGTTGTAAGCGATAAATAATAATTTTTGTCATCCTGACGATATATTTTAAAATTATTTTTTTGGAATATCTTCAAAGAAGCGATATTGCCTAATTGAATTTCCGCTAAAATCTCTTCTCCCAAACCCATCTTTTTTATTGAAATTTTCAAAAGTTTGTCGCCCAAACTCATTCCATAAAAATCCTGATCAATAGCAATGGATATTATATATTTGCCATTCTGAAGATCAAAACGACAGTATCCAATAACCCTATCATTAAAATCAAGAACAAAACAATAATTATCAGTATTGATAAAATACTTGTTTTTCATCCACTCTGTATGCTTATCTAAGGGAATTTCTTCTGGATTATTAGAATTTTCTCTGACTGAAGGATTATTGCGTATCTCCCAAATCCTCTTTATATCTTTTTCGGTTATATTTCTAACTTTTTCAACAACTCTTTCTTTTCTTGTCCCTTCAAATTCATTTTTATTAAAATTTATATCCATAAAATTTATAATTATATTAGATACGAACGTATTTTATTTATTTTATCAATACATTCTGGAAAAAAATCTTTTAACTGCTGAATTCCCTGTTTTACTCTTTTATAATCGCCTGTTAAACTAGCGCTTCTTCTGTAATAAATATAGAAAGGAGTCTTTATATGAAAACCTTGCCAATTTGG
>JAHILT010000046.1 GCA_018896875.1 Patescibacteria group bacterium | reverse complement strand
GGCCATGAACCCGGTGGCGTGAAACCGTAGTTTACGATACACTTGCCGGCAGCGGCATAGATCCTGGTTTTAATTCTCCTGCAAAAAAAATCCCGGAATTTATTTTTTTAGAAAAATGATAAAACTTTTTTTACCTTCATAAAATTATGCCCATATCAAAAATTAAAGTAATTGGAATTGGTGGTGCTGGAGTGAATGCTTTATCTAGAATGGCAAAGTGTAATTTTAGTTATGCCGAACTAATTGCTATAAATACTGATATCCAATCTCTTCATTCCTGTAAAGTTTCTAAGAAAATTTTAATTGGAAAAAATATTACATTTGGGTTAGGCACGGGCATGAATACAAAATTAGGAGAAAGAGCTGTTCAAGAAAGCAGAGAGGAAATAAAAAATATTTTAAAAGACACAGAAATGGTATTTTTAGTTTCTGGATTAGGAGGGGGAACAGGATCTGGAGGAATTCCTATTTTAGGAGAAATATCAAAAGAATTAGGAATTTTGAGTATTGCTGTGGTTACAAAACCATTTTCTTTTGAAGGATCTCAGCGTCAAAAAGTTGCTAACATAGCCCTAAAAAAATTAAAAGGCAATGTTGATGCTTTAATCTGTGTTTCCAATGATAAATTACTAAAAATGGTTGGTAAAAATACTTCTGTTGAATCTGCACTTTGGACTTGTGATAAAATTTTGAGAGAAGCGATTCAGGGGATTTCTGATTTAATATTTTCTCCGGGGATTATAAATGTTGATCTTGCTGATATTCGCGGGATCTTAAAAAATTCTGGTAATGCATTATTTGGTCAAGCAATAGCAAAAGGAGAGAATAGAGCTATAAAGGCAGCTAATGAGGCAATTCATTCTCCTTTGGTTGATTTTCCAATTGATAAAGCAAAGGGAGTTTTATTGAATATTGCTGGGGGAGATGATCTTAGTTTGTTTGAGATTCAAGAAGCAGCAGGATTTATTAAAAAAGCAGTTTCTTTAAAAGCTAAAATAAGTTTTGGAGCATCAGAAGATAAAACATTAAAAAAAGAAGAAATAAAAATTACCTTTATTGCCACGGGGATTAATTAATGTATTTTACATAAACATATTATTTTTGGTTTGATAGATGTTCTCTTTGTGCTTAGCTAAACTAAGCACAAATTATATTATGATAAATAAAATTGAGAAAATTAGAAAAAGGGATGGTTTAATTGTAGATTTTGATCAAGAAAAAATAACAAAAGTTATTTTTAAGGCCTTAACTGCAACTAATCAAGGAGATGGGGAAAAATCAAAGAAGATTTCTGATAAAATAACGGCTTTGTTAAACAGGAGGTTCAAAAAAGAAGAAATTCCAACGGTTGAAGAGATTCAAGATATAACAGAAGAAGTTTTAATTTTAGAGGACTTAGTAAAAACTGCTAAGGCCTATATTTTATATAGGGAAAAGAGAAGAGAAATAAGAGAAGCAGTTGATGTGAGCGAACAAGCAGTGGATAGGATTGATGAATATTTAGAGAAATTAGATTGGGAAGTTAATGAAAATGCTAATATGGCTTTTTCATTACAAGGGCTCAATAGATATAGTGTAAATTATATTGTAAAAAAATACTGGCTAAATAAGATATACACAGAAGAAATAAGACAAGCCAATCAATCTGGAGATTATCACGTCCATGATTTGGATACCCTCGGAATTTATTGCGGCGGTTGGGATTTATATGATTTTTTATTAAAAGGATTTGGAGGGGTTTCTGGGAAAATGGAATCAAGTCCTCCTAAACATTTTAGGTCTGCGTTAGGTCAGATTGTAAATTTTATATTTACAATAACTGGAGAAGTTGCTGGCGCAGTTGCCTTCTCAAATTTTGACACTCTTCTAGCTCCATTTATTCGTTATGATAATCTAAATTATCAACAAGTAAAGCAGTGTATGCAGGAGTTTTTGTTTAATATGGCCGTCCCCACACGGGTTGGGTTTCAATGTTTATCAGAAGATACCGACATATTAACTAAAGATGGATGGAAGGGATACAAAGATGTCAAAAAAGGGGATATTATTAAAACATTTAATTTAAAAACTCGGGAAATAGAAAACAAAAAAGTTAAATATGTTTTTAAGAGAAAATATGAAGGGATAATGTATCGATTACAAAACAGAATTCAAGATCAATTAATTTCGCCAGAACATCAAATACTCAGAAGAAAATTTAATACTCAGAATTACATTTTAGAACCGATTGAGCAGGCCATGAAGCTAAAATCACCAATTATTGTCCCTGTAACCGGTAAAAATTCTAATCCAGATGCAAAAATCTCCGACGAAAAAATAAAATTATTAGCTTGGATTATTAGCGAAGGAAATGTAGAACTTCCAGGGAAAAATTATAGGTCTTGTTATCGAGTGAGTATATATCAATCAAAAATTAAAAACAAAAAATATTATCAGGAAATAGTTAATCTTTTAAAACATTTTAATTTAAAATATTCAGAAAGTTCTCATGCTGCCTTAGGGGACGAAGTTCAGAGATTAAGATTGAATGCAGAGAGTTCTAAGAAGATTCATAGTTGGCTTGGGACTAGAGAAAATGTTCACTTCATACCAGATTTTTTGTTGAATTTAAGTGAAAGGCAATCAAGATTATTTTTAGAGACCTATTTAAAAGGAGATGGAGCTGAAAATTGCAAAATTGCTACCATTAACTTAGAAATACTTAGTAATTTACAAATTATTGTTTTTAATTCAGGATATGGGTTTACCGTTCTCAAAAGGAAACCAACAATTGGCAAAAATGATATTTATGTTTTAAGAATAATTCGGCATAAAGAAACTTATATTACTAAAATAAGAAAGGTAAATTATCAAGGAGTGATATGGTGTCCTCATACTGAAAATGGAACTATAGTTGCGCGGAGAAATGGAAAAGTATTTATAACTGGCAATTGTCCTTTTTCAAATATTACCTTAGATCTTAGGCCCTCTTCTGTTTTTGAAAAACAATCAGTAATTATTGGAGGGAAGAGTCAAAAAGAAACATATGGAGAATTTGCTGAAGAAATGAAAATACTTGATAAGGCTCTTTATGAAGTAATGATGGAAGGAGATAAATCAAAAAGACCTTTTTCTTTTCCTATACCAACTATAAACATTACTAAAGATTTTCCTTGGGATGATCCAGCCTTTGACGGAATTTTTGAAGCGTCATCAAAATATGGCACAAATTATTTTGCAAATTATATTAATTCTGATATGAATCCGGAAGATGTACGCTCACTATGTTGTCGACTTCGCCTTGATATGAAAGAACTTCACAATCGGGGAGGAGGAGGCCTGTTTGGAAGTGGGGCCAACACAGGGAGTATCGGGGTTGTTACAATTAATATGCCTCGCATAGGTTATTTGTCTAAAACTAAAAGAGAGTTTTTTAAGAAATTAGGCCAATTAATGGATTCGGCAAAGGAGTCATTAGAAATTAAAAGAAAAACTATAGAAAACTTTGCAGACAAAGGGCTCTATCCGTATTCAAAGTTTTATTTACAAGGAATCAAAAAAGCTAGAGGGGGATATTATGATAACCATTTTTCAACCATTGGCTTGTTAGGAATGAATGAGTGCTTATTAAATTTTACTGGTGAAAATATGGGGACAAAAAAAGGTATCAAACTTGCCTCGGAAGTAATGGATTTTATGAGAGAAAAATTAGTAAAATATCAGGAAGAAACAGGAAATTTGTATAATTTAGAAGCATCACCAGCTGAAGGAACAACCTATCGTCTGGCATTAAAAGATAGAGAAAAATACCCGGATATAATTACTGCTGGTACAAAAGAGACACCATATTATACCAATAGTTCCCAATTACCAGTCAACTATACTGATGATGCTTTTGAGGCATTAAAACTTCAAGATGAAATTACCTGCAAGTAT
>JAHILT010000045.1 GCA_018896875.1 Patescibacteria group bacterium | reverse complement strand
GCCCAAACCGAAAAACGCTTGATAAATTTATTTATTAGTATTATAATTAAAACATTGGGAGAGAAAAAATAGTTTTAGTGTTAAAAAATTTATGAATCTTAATTTAGTTAAAAACAAGCGCAATATATTTTTGATAATTTTAATTATTATTGGAATTATCGCGATTTTAGTTTCGATATATATCCTGAATTTAAAACCCTATGTCGCAGAACTGGAAAAGCGCGACAGAGATCCGGCGAGAATTGAAAATCTTTCTCTGATTGATTCCGCCTTAACAAAACTACGAGATACTAATCAAAATATTTTTTGGGGAGACCAAAACAGAGTTTATGTTTCTCTCCCCTCTTATAGCGCAAATTGCAGCGGCCTTGATCTGCCCTCGCTTCCCGATGATTGGGAATATCGCTGTAAGACAGAAGCGGATTATCAAAACATCAACGGAACCGGATGGCTGCCCGTGAATTTTACAAAACTTCCAAAAGATTTTAAATTTGAAAAGTCTCTGCCGATTGATCCAGTTAATACGGCTGACAGCGGTTATTATTATGCTTATGTCGTTGGCGAAAAAAATGATTTTGTCATAACTTCACTTTTAGAATCAGATGAACACCTCAAAAAAACAGCCCTAAAAGACGGTGGTTCTGACCCATTGAAACTTGAGATTGGTTCAAATATTAAACTTTGGGCAAAAGCTTCGGGATTAGTCGGCTATTGGAGTTTCGATGAAGTCAATGACAATATTGTAAAAGATTTATCAGGAAACAACAATAATGGAATAGTGGTTAATAAACCAAAATTAATTGACGGTAAAATAGGCAAGGCCTTGTTGTTTGATGGAACAAATTTTGTTGAAATTAAAAATATTCAAAATCTTTCAAATAGCAAGCTAACAATTGAATCGTGGATTAAATTAGAAGACTATGACGATAAAACATCTCCAAGATGGATTTCAAAATCAAATTCTCATGGATCAAATAGTGGGTTTATGGCTGGTTATTGGGCAGAAAATTATCATTTTGTAACTGGAGATGGCGACTCTTATGAAGACTTATATTCAGTTGAAACAAAAAGAAATATATTTTATCACTTTGTAGGAATATTTGACGGTGCATCAAAAGAAATTAAAATTTATCTAAATGGCAATCTAGATATAAAAGTTAAATTAAACACAGATATTATTAAAGAAAATAACAATAATATTTTAATTGGTTCTCTTGAAAACGAAGCTTTTTGGACAGGCACAATAGATGAAGTTAAAATTTACAACAGAGTTTTAAGCGAAAAAGAAATTAAGTTTATTTATAATTTAACAAAATAAAAGAAAATTCTTTTTATTGTTTATTATTTCAATGCTTGAAATCGTAAAATGAATGTTAATAAATAAAGCGATTCCTGATTTATCTAAAACAAAAAAAACCGAGGAAAAATACTCGGTTTTTATTTTAATTTTTTTAGTTATATATTTATTTTTCTAAATTTATATCATTATTGGAAGTTTCTATTTTAAATTTTCTTTTTTTATAGTCATGAGCTAGGTATATGATGCAGCCCAACAATGTAATTCCTGATATTCCTAATCCGACATAGAACAATCTTTGCGGCCAGAATTCAACCACCATTTCAAAATCATAACTTCCATCCGGATTCTTGATACAGAAACTCCCCTCTCCACTTTCAACTTTATAACTTTCAACTTGACAAACTTCTTCAAGGTCTATCCACCAGCTATTCGCGTACCCGTTTGCGGTCAAATGATTTTCCTCCGGCAATGGCTTCTTGAACCAAGTTTCAAATATACTTCCTTTTGGAAGGTTATCGTTCTGAATCGTATCCTGAAAATTTTTGGAAACAAAATCTATATTATATTTTTCCACATAATCCAACTTTTCTTTTCCATCCTCCCATTTTTTGTGCTCAATTTTCTTTTCATTCCCATTCCCCAAATCCGTAACCCACCCTTTGCTAATATAATCCGACAATTCTTCCGAACTCGCCTGATCCTCATCATTCCCATCAAGAATTTTGTAATTGCCTGCCCTGTTAAATAATTCCGTTCCTTGCAGAATTCCGGCATTGCCGGATTTAACAGGGTAAACCTTCCAACCACTGTGGAATGACTCGCTGAAAACCAGCGGAAAATCGTCTTTCGCCCCATGAACTCTTATTTTATATTTTATTGGATTTATTTTTTTGAATTCCAAAATAGGAAAAGTGTTCTCATCGCTATCTTTATTTATTTTTTTTAATTCACTAATCATTTCATTGCTCTTGTTTTGATCTTGGAAATAAATCGCGGAGTTACTTTGATAATTTAAAGCAGATACAATATCAGTCAAAGAGTCTAGCGTATCTGTAGTAATAATTATTTGACCAGGGACATAAAAAATGCCGTTATTGTCTTGACCGACAGAATAAACTACCAAATTATTATTTTCTGCTACTACAGAAAACTGTGAAAAAGCTCTTTGGTAATCTACCAAAGTTTTTTCTTTATATACTTCATTGGTGTTTTTTGTTAATTGATTATAATCCAAGTCTTTGTTTAAAATTAAATATCTAATATTAACCAGCCTTAAAAGATCAATGTCAATATCTAAATCATTATTATATATAGCCTTTTTATAAATAATGCTGTTATTCTTATAGGCATAAGTATCGGTAGGATTCCACACTATTCCCTTTGATAATAATAATAGAAGTAAATTAGTGCCACTAAACTTTTTATCTGATTCCCAGACAAAATCGCCAAATGAATTTCGATTTCCTAAGGCTACATTAAATTCTATTTTTTTTTGATTAATCATTTGCGCGATTTCTTGATATTCATCGGGAGTTTTGATTCTATGTTGTTTTTGCGGAACTATATTAGTAACAATGGGGAAAGCATAAATCATGATTGCTGTGAAAATTAGCAATGCCACAAATTTTTTAAAAATATCATTAATTTTTACATAGACAAAAAATAAACCGATACCAATGGCAATACCAAATATATATAGTGGAAAAAACTTATTATCAGGACTACGAAACATCCAAAAAAATGGAATATTCAAAAATAACCATTTAAATATCTCTCCAGTTGGTTTCTGGATTCCGTTTGCAAATAACAATCCAAAAATGATTAATAAAGAAGAAAATGAACCTAAATAATTATTTTTTTTGGCAAAAACTCCACAGAGAGATATTATCGTTATAAAAAAGATACTAAATATCACAAAGAAATTATTAAGATAAATTCCTATAAAATCATAAAAATATTCTCCAGTAAATCTTGGGGTATATAATAGAAAGTAACCCATTTGTCTTATTAAACCAAGCAATCCGTCTTGTTGCATCGTTAAATTCACATAATTCAACCCAATATTATTATCAGCAAATTCTTGCATTTTTACCCCTTGAATAACATAAAACAAAGGAATAAGCACAAACAAAACACTTAAAAAAGATATTAAAAAAAATAAAATTAATCTTTTCAATATTAAAACAGGTTTAATGTCTTTTTTAACAAGAACTATAATGATAAAAAAAAGAAGGGCTAATCCCCAATAACCAATTATTATAGGCGGATCAGAAATGTTAATTGAATTAAATAATATTAAAATAAAACCGTAGAAAGCATATTTGAAATTATTTGTTTTTGTGTAATTGTAAATAAATAATAAAAGTAAAGGCAGTAAACCATAGGAAATTAAATAAACCCATTGAACTTCATGCCATCTTTGAACAACAAAAAAATTTAAACCATAAAATAATGAAGCAATTATGATATATATTTTGTGCTTATCTTTATTGCTTAATAAAGCTCGTAAAAAATAAAACATAGAAGCTACGGGCAGGACAAAAATTAAAGAAAATAAAGCAGCCCTAGCAAAAAAAGCAATCCCGATTAAGTGAGATAAATATAATATCCCAGCGATGATAATAAAACCCTGATGACTTAAAAGTGTCCCGTTAAAATAATTTGTCCACAAAGAATAGTAATCCTTGCTAAGCTCAGAACATGAATCAAGCATTACAGAACCATCATGACCAAAAATAATATTACCATCAAAAAACCAAAATATCAGCGGAAATAAAAACAGTATTAAAAAAACTAAACCTTCTAAGTGTTTTGTTATAAATATCTTGCAATAATTTTTCATCCTTTAATACATTTAATATAAAATGATTCGCATTTTCCTTGAAATATTTTATACTTTAATAAATATATTTCGGTTCTTAAAAACACATTCAATATATTTCTAAAAACTTTTACATTAGAAATACCTGATATTTTATCTATCCATGCAAAGACAAAAAAGAATAAGTGACTATAGCCAACTTCTATGATTGTAAAGCCAGAGTTTACTAATTTCTTCTTAATTGTATCAATATCAACTTTATTTTTTTCAGGTATATCACCATTAATCACCAAATCATCATTAAATTTATTTTTAATAAAGCTCGGCATCCATTGAAAAATATATCTAAAAAACTTTATAATGTGATTATTAGAAGACAAATCGCAAATAAAAAATTTACCATTTTTTGATAATTTGTTATATATTTCATTAAACATCTCTTGGTGATCATGAGAATGATGCAAGACATGAATTAAGTATGCACTGTCAAAGTTTTCATTCTTAAATTGTGGCATTCTATTATTTTCAATTTTATAAAAAAAATAATTCGGATGCTTTTGTTTTGCAATTTTTATAGATTCACCAGAAATATCAACACCAGTAATCGTGACGCTATTATTTTTTGTGGAATCCAAGTATAAATCAATAGAGGCACCGGTTCCACATCCATAATCTAAAATATTTTTCTTATCCTTAAGCCATAAAAAAGCATTCTTAACATCCTTTACAACATAAGTATAAAAAAAATTGTTTTCATTAATCGTAAAGCAAACTTTTTTAGAATTTATATCAAAAAAATATTTTTGATCTTTTATGATTGACATATAAAACTATATTAATTAGTTAAATGATTTAAAAGTATAAACAATTGTCAATCCCTGATAAAACTGAACCGTTTTTTAGTGAAAATTAAGGAAGGTTTTTTAATAAAATTAGCAGTGAATTTTTGCGGAGCTTGACAGCCGACACTGGTGTGAATTCTTTTTTCGTTGTAGTAATTCAGCT
Source organism: Patescibacteria group bacterium (assembly GCA_018896875.1). Lineage (GTDB taxonomy): Bacteria > Patescibacteriota > Minisyncoccia > UBA6257 > 02-FULL-45-10c > JAHILT01. The sequence continues at coordinate 5,617 of JAHILT010000045.1, read as the reverse complement.
TTTTAATAATAAATTTTTCTAGGTCTTTAAAATTATTAATCTCGTTGTATTCATCTTGCCATTCATCTTTGAATCTGCCGAAGAAAGATTCTTGCCCGGGATTTTCAGTCGGTGTGCCGGGAGTCGAATAAGACAGGATTATATTATTTTTCATAACCGCGTCTGTGTATTCATAGCCTGTATATTGGGAGCCTTGATCTTGATGGCACAATAAATCTTTGGGAATTTTTTTGATCAGTTCTTTGATTTTCTTGAGCGCTCTTTCAAAAGAAATTATCACGATTTTAGCATCCATTTTTTCTTGCAAATTCCAGCCGTAAACCAGTTGCCCGAAAACATCTTTATGAATTGCCAAATAGGCTTTGGATTTTCCTTGATTGTAATAAATCTCGGTAATGTCGCTTGTTAATGCTTGAAAAGGTTTAGCGATCTCCGTTCTTATCAGCAAATTAACCCTGTCGGATAAAGAAATCAAAATCTTTTTAATTACGCTGAATTTATTCTTCCTGATCTTTCTTTTAAGCTCCAAACCCCATAGTTTCAGCAATCTTCCCAATGCGTCTCGGCCGACATTGGCATCGAAGTCAATCATTAGCGCGGCTTTGATTCTTTTGACCCCGTAGGACTTGTTTTCTTTGATTATTTTCTTAACGAGCTTCTTAATATGGGCGTATTTGGCTTCAAACCTTTCGTCCGGCGATTTATGATTGTAAAAAGTGTTTTTGGAGATGCCGCAGAGGGCGCAGATTCTATTGATGGAAAACAAATTTTGTTTGACTTCATCGCGGGCGAATTCTATTATGGCGTGTTTCGGGATTCGTAGAAATCTGAAAAATTTTTTAGCAGATTCAATTCTACTTCTTTTTTTCCCAGCATTTGTTCCAATTTGGCAATCTTGATTTTTAGTTCGTTTCTTTCTTGGTCCGGGCTGGTTTCAAAAATTCCGGCTCCTTGTTTAAAAAGCCGATCTTTCCAATTAGAAATTAAATTGACGCTTACATCGTATTTTCTGGATATTTCCGAATAATTATTTGTTTTAACGGCTTCAATGGATCGATCAAATTTGAATTGCGGAGCGTATGCTCTTCTTTTTCCCAAACCTGTTTTTCGTTTATAAGGCATATTTTTAAATTAAAATTTTATAAATATACGATAGCATGGCTATGGCATATTCGCAAATTTTAATTTCATTATTTCCTTAACCTGCCGGTTCAGTTTAGCAAGGACTGGTCAAATTCTATTATATTTTACGATTATTTTTTAGCATAACAATTAAATTACTTCCGCCCCATTTCTTGTTTTTATATCTTTTATCATCTTTTTCTACAAGTTTTTCGTCAAATATTCTCACAAAATGATTTATTATAGTCTTAATAACTTTCAAAAAATGTCCCGTATAATAAACATTTAATAATTTCCAAGAACTAAACTTTTTTTCTAATATTTCTTTATTGTATCTTCTAAGGTGTCCTATTCTCAAATCATGAATATAATTTATTGGAAAAAAAAATGGATTTAGATATTTATAATTTAGGGGTACCGTAATCATTAAACCGCTTTTTGATTTGCACACACGATTTATCTCTCTTATTGCGCCTGCTTCTCTTGGCAAATGCTCTAAAATAGCATTTGAAATAAAATAATCTACTATATCCTTCTTAAATGGTAAAATTTCCGCCGAGCAACATACAAAAAATATTTTATCTGATAATCCTAAATTTTCTGCAATATCTTTCAGTCTAGTTAAACTTTTTAATGTTAAATCACAAGCTATAATATTTCCACCTTTCTTAGCAAGTTCAATCGCCATATAGCCAGATCCTGTTCCGCAATCAACAATTGTTTTATTATTAACTTCTCTAAAATTGTTCGTAAATCTTTCAACATAATTTTCTTGCCAAGCACCAAGTTTATATTCCATATCATTATTCACTGATTCATTTTCAAAATATTCAATTTGATTTTGTAACTGCTTTGGTAAGTTTTCTAAATTTATCATTATGGGAATGCCTTCTTGTATTTTATATGATTTTTTACAGTTTAAACACATTAAGACATTATTCTCTTTTGTTAAACAAGATTTGCATTTTGGACAACAAATATAATTTAATAATTTATTAATCATAAAACTATTTTGATATATAAACTGAATTCAATTCGTTATTATAGTATTTTTTATAACCCAATTTTATAAGATATTTCTCGTGGCCATCTTCTTTTTTATTATTAATTTCATTAATATCATGAGAAATTGATTCTATACAAACAACTTCTGGTCTAAATTTTGACCAATCATTGCTTTGTAATACTTGCATGTCAAAACCTTCCGTATCAATACTAAAAAAATCAATTTTCTTGTTTTCGCAATATTTAGACAGGATATCACTTAACCTTTTTATTTCTACGGTACTTATTTCTCTTAATATACAACCTTGAGATATGTATTTATCAGCTTCTTGTTTTGAAAATGTCGATAAAGTATCTGGTATAAATTCATAAAATGTCATTTTAGAATTTTCTAGCCCTATACCAATATTTAGATTTATATCTCTTTTTCTTTCATTCACAAATTTCCTATATTTATTTTTTTCAGGTTCAATGTTTATGCCCATCCACCCTCTTTTATAAAATCGCTTTGTATTACTAAAACGATCAGGATCATAAGCACCAATATCAACATAAAAACCATTTTTTTTGTTATTCAATAATTTATCAATAACCAAATCTTCACCTTTTTGACTATAAGATTTTCTTATTAATTGCATTACAAATTTATTTCTAATTTCAGAAATGAAATACTGAAAAAATTTTTTATAACCGTATATTTTAAATTTTTCTTTTATATTTTTCATAAAATTCTTTCTAAATTACTTTTAAATATATTATCCCAATCAAACTGCTTTGCGTAATTTATTGCATTTCCCTATATTCTTTTAATTTATTTTCATCACGCATTATATCTATTTTTTCTTACAAATAAAAATATTAACAGGAGCTAAACTGGGAATATATTTGAATAACTTTCCAAACCTGTATTCAAATCCAATAATCTTTTCAATTTCAAAACTATAATATAAAACCATTTCCTTCATTGCTTTATTAGAAATTCCTCTTATATGATGAATTGTTTTATTTTCAGGATTATTATATTTTCCAAAAATTCCAGTACCAAAATTTGCATATTCATTACTAACTTCTAATATATGAGGCTGGTATCCTAAAAATAACTCAATTCTGGAATAAATGGAAGTTAAATTCGGAAAAGAAAATATCAAATATCCTCCCTGTTTTAAATTATTAAAACAATTTTTTAATAGCTCGTCCGTCTTATCTATATGTTCAATTAATTCAAAAAAGGTCACAACATCAAACTTTTTATCAAGTAAGAATTCCTCTTCCACTGATTGAACAATGAATTTATCAATAATATTAGAATCAAAAACGCAAGGAATAATATCACAACTAGTTATATTGACTTCCTTTTTTTTCTTTAAAGCTTTTTCAAAATTAAATCTAGTGCCACAACCAAGATTCAAAACAAAATCATTTTTTTTAATAAAAGGAAAGACTATCTCGTAAAGAGATTTATCAATATTATTATCTCCTCCTTGTAAATTTACTTTATTCATTTATTTATAAATATTTTAAATTTTTCTCGCTTTAATAGTAATCCAATGACAATGTTTTTTGTCAATATTGCCCAAAAAAGATGGCAGAGGATAATATCCAGCACCTTTTACTTTTACAATTTTAAAATTATATTTCTCAAAAAGTTCTATCAGGCCTCTATATGCCCATAATTTATCATGACATCATGATTTATCAATACTAGATTCATAATTTTTCCACAAAGCTAAAGGATTGCCAATACTGCCGGGCAAATAATTTGTTGCAGAAAATGGTTGCCAACCAAATAATAAAGAAAAAATATTATGCCAACTAGCAAGATTTTCAGTTGAAATAATAACATACCCATTCAACATCACAACTCGATAAATCTCGCTCATAAATTTATCTAAATCATAAATATGCTCGATTACTTGATTAGCATGAACTATGTCAAAATAATTATCCTCAAATGGTAAATCATTGTTGAGATCAACTTTTTTACATTCAATCCCCTTTTTTATTGCTTCTTGGATTTTTTTATCAACAATATCAATGCCAAAAAGATTCTTAGTGCAGACTTTTTCTCCTAATCGAAGTGTCCATTTCCCATCGTCACAACCAAGATCCATTAACCTTGCATTACTATTTTTTTCTAATAACCCCAAAATATTTTTATCGTTATCGTTTTTAGCATTATCAACCAAATGAATCAACTTTTTTCTTAAAAACATAATTGTTGTTTATTAAAAATTACACAAATATTACTAGCTCCATATTTTATATTTTCTAGCTTCTTATCATGGTTTTCTATCGCCATAAGTATTAAACACATTTTTAAAAATATCATCCCAATCAAACTGCTTTGCGTAATTTATCGCATTTCCCCTATATTCTTTTAATTTATTTTCATCACGCATTAAATCAACTATTGCATTTGCGATTTCATCTTTATCGTAATCTATTATTATTCCACATTTGTTATTTTCTAATTCTTTCGCGTTATAAGGCACGTCGGATAATAAAACAGGTAATCCGCTAGCGAGATATGATTTCAGTTTTGCGGGATCAGCGAAATATGAAAAACTGAGATTTCCATTTTCATCTTTTTCTTCATATAATGCAACCGCAACTGCACATCTTGCCAACAAATTCTCAATGTCCTCATGCTTTTCAACGTAACCCGTAAAATAAACAAATTTTTCAATATCTAAACTTTTTACCTTTTCCTTTAAAATATCTATATAATTGCCACCTCCAATGACAATAAATTTAAAATCAGAAATCTTCTTGGCAATTATCGGAATCGCATCCAGAACATATTGCACTCCTTGTTTTTCTAAAACATGTCCCATAAAGACAAGTGTGTGCTTTTCAATTTCAGAATATTCTAATCTTTTTATTCTTTCAAACCAAATGCCAATCGGTACCACTTTTTGACGACCCCCTGAAAAATTAAAATATTTCTTTCTTGCTGGTTCCATTCTGGGAGAGACATTCCAAGTTTCATCGCAATATCTAACACAAAATTGATCGATGAAATGATAAGCTTTATTAAATAAATTATTATTAAACCTCTTCGGATTATAATCAATCACATAATAAACTACTTTGTCTACTTTTCCCAACCATTTTAATACAACCCCGCTAAAAGCGTTCAAATTATCACTGCCAACATATAAATCCCATTTTTTATCATACTTATAACACCAAACAATATTTAAAATAATATCTTTAACATAAGAAATTGGCTCAATTATCTTTTTAATTTTTTTATAATTTTCTTCTACTAACTTGCCATCTTTATAAATTTCATAGCCGGATCCCTTTAATTTTTTGTTAAAAAATAAAGGATGTCCGATAAATAATAATTTTTTTATCTTATTATTTAATAAATATTCTTTCAAGTCCTGCGCCGGTCCAGTTGTATATACATGGGTAGCAATAACAATTTTTTTATTTTTTAATTCTATCATAATTATCTAAAAACCATTTATATGTCTCTGTAATC
>JAHILT010000044.1 GCA_018896875.1 Patescibacteria group bacterium | reverse complement strand
TTTGCATATAAACAACATTCTCATGTTTTATATTAATGATGACGTTAAGGAATGTGATTGGTGGGTAGTTTACGATGGGCTTAAAAGGGTTGAAACGGCTAATTGTCCGAAAGATCGCACAATTTTAATTACAAATGAGCCGCCAACTATCAAGAAATATAATCAGGAATTTTTAGATCAATTTCATATGATTATTACTTGTCAAAGGAATATCAAACATGAGAATGTTGTTTATATGCAAACCCATCCGTGGATGGTTGGTCGTCGTTTTGTACTGGGAAGTAAGTCAACTTTAGAGAGAGAGAGAGAGAGAGAGTACTAAAAGTTACGATGAGTTAAAAGCAATGAGTTTGCCCCTTCCTAAAACCAAACTTATTTCTGTTATTAGTTCTGGTAAAAAAAGTACTCCAGGGCATATTAATCGCCTTCGTTTTACTGAGGAATTAAAAAAATATTTTAAAGACGGGTTGGATGTTTATGGCCGCGGTATTAATAATTTTGCCGACAAATGGGATGTGATAGCACCCTACAAATATCATATAGCCTTGGAAAATATTTCTTATCCTGATTATTACTCAGAAAAATTAATAGATGCTTTTTTAGCTGGTTCTTATCCGTTTTATTATGGTTGCCCAAATGTTAATGATTATTTTCCGATTGGATCACTTCAAGCCATAGATATTAATGATGTTCGGGGTTCTATAGAAATAATAGAAAAATGTTTGGAAAATAATGTTTACGAAAAAAATATGGATTTTATTAAAAAATCCAGAGAATTGATTTTAGAAAAATACAATATATTTCCTTTTTTATGCGAAACAATATTTAAATCTAACGAGGGGCTTTCGGTAGAAAAAAAGTTGATTACTATAAATCCAGAAATACCACCAAAGCCTAATCTTTTTAACAGAATAAGCCGTAGATTTTTTGGGCTTTAAAAACGTTTAAGAAATTATTTTCACACTAGACTTTCTCAAAAATTTTTATCATTTTTCTCCATAATTTGAAAAAGAAAGAAGTTGTTGGATTCATGAAGCCGGGAAATTTTCTAAAGAATCGAGGCAATATTTGGATATCTTTGTCCCTAATTTTAATTTTATTATGCCAAAGCAATTTATCGTAGCCATAGAGCATTAAAGTTCCATCGTAAAGCTGAAAAATGCCAGTCAGGTAATCTTTATGCGATTGAAGAACTTCCGGAGTATTATTTTTAATGTCAAACAAGTTAAAGTACTTTTCATCCACAAATAAAGCATTAACCAGTGTTGTTGCAATAAGTTCATATCCTTTATTTTTTCCCAAGAGGTACATAGACTTAAGAGAGCTTCCTTGGCTTACGCTCATATCTTTCTTTTGTGCATATTCCACATTTGGAGGAATAGTTGGATTGAACTCAATCGCTACAACTTTTGGCCTATATTCTTTCATGCTTTCCCAAATATAGTAATCATTGCCATCGATATCTATACTGATGAAATCAAAATTAATTGGCACGGACTTTTTTCTTAATATTTGTTCAATATTATTATCATTGTCAAAACCCACTAGACTGTTTATGCAAGTAACCTTATTATTCCCGCAAAAATTATCAGCAAGCTCTTTAAATTTGGTTTTGTCTGCTTCGATTAAAATAGCCGACCACCTCTTATTTTCTATAAGGTCGTAAGTATTACTCAGGTGTTTTCCGTTCCAAGCCCCAAATTCTACACATAAACCTTTTTCAACCCTTAAGACTTGAAAAATTTTTTCTAAAATTCCGTCTTCTCCGTTTTGGGAAAAAACATTTTTTTCATATAAAGAGAGCCAAAGATTATCTTGTTTTTTAGCGATAGTGTTTTGTTCCATCTTAATAGATTTATTTTTAACTTAAATATAAATTATACCTTAAAATAACAATTTATTAATACTCTTTTTTCAAAACTTGTTGATGGGTTAAAAATGACATACGAGCAGTTCAAGCGTAAAGATTATTAATTTTCCCGGTTATAGATAAATTCTTGTTTATATCGGATATTTTTATTTTTTGGCTATTATTGGCGGCAGAGCTGGCTAGTGCTGTAATTATTTTTTGTCCGTTCAGTATTTCAGACGGGGATATGCCTAGTGGCTTATTATTTAAAATATTGTTTTTTATTTCATTTATGGCAATTTGTGTTCCGCTTAATTTTCCTTTTTTGATTTTTTTAATTAAGCGTTTGTTATTTTTAGATATTAGCTCCAAGAATTTTCCGTTTTGAGCTATTAATATTTCTCCTTTTTCGCAAATAAGTTTTATATTCTGACCGTTAGCCTCGGTAATAATAGCTGAAACGCCATTTTTAAATTTTATAATTCCAGATTCAATAATTGGGTCGGCATCTATTTTGTTTTTGGAAATATCTTTTTTGTCTATTTCTGCGCGTGCTTGAACATAATCTATATCGGCATTTTCGCTAAAAAATATTATTAAATCAATAGAGTGAGGATGAGTCCACATTAACGGACTTTTGCCGAATTCAACAATTATTTGTTGAAGTTTGCCTATTTTTCCTGATTTGATTATTTTTTTAGCATAGCGATAAATATCTATGTATCGCCTCATTGTTCCGTATGAAATAATAGCATTGTTTTGACTGACGGATTTTAAAGCCGTTTCTGCTTCTGATACGCTTCGGCTTAATGGTTTTTCAGCATAAATTCCTTTTACGCCATTTTGCGCTGCAAACATTATTATTTTTGGCCTGTCTTTGGTTCTTGTGGCGATTGTAACTATATCGGGTCTTTCTTTTAGAATCATTTTTTTATAATCAGTATAGGTATTTTTAACGCCATAAAACTTGGCTGCCTTTAAGACAGATTGTTTATCTGTGTCGCAGACGGATATTAATTTTATGCCAGGCATTGTTGTAATGGCTTCGCAGTGATTTACGGGCAAATAAACTGGCAATAATTCTTTTCTTGTTTCTGGGGTGGTAAATGCGCCTATGCGTCCGCAACCGATTACCGCTGCTTTTATTATTTTGGCCATTTTAGTATAAAGGTTGTGGTTTTTTGATCGCGATTCAATATTTTTTTATAAGCTTTTTCAATTTTATGATAATCATATATCCCGCTTATTAGTTTTTCGGGAAGAATTTTTTTAGCAGACATCAATTTTAGTATTTTTTTACAGTTATTTCTTATTGTTTGTTCTGGATTTTTGTTGCGGGAATGACCGACGGATGCTATGGTCAAATTTTTATCGTAAAAATACTTTGATTCTAATGGATTAAATTTCGGTAGAGCGTTTCCTCTTCCGGGGAAGCTAAGAATCGCCATATATCCATTTTTTTTGGTAATTTTAAGGGCTAATTTCCAATCATTCCAAGAATTTGATGTTGTTATGATTAAAGAAACGATTTTTTCTATTTCTGTATTTTTAGAATAAATAAAATTAGCGCCTATTTTTTTAGCCAAAGTCAGTTTTTCTTTACTATTAGAAAAAGCGTATATATTTTTATATCCTAAGGCTTTCGCCATTTCTATTGTTGCTAAGCCAATAGCGCCCAATCCGATTATGGCTATTCCAGATTTTTTATTTATTTTAAAATTTTCTAAAGAAACAACGCCTAAATTATAGAGATAGGCAAGTGCTGCTTTTTTAGGATCTAAATTTTTAGGAATTATAGATACAATATCCTTAGCGGGAATTTTATAAATACTGCGATGAGATTCTAGGGTTAATACAGTATCCCCAATCTTAATGTCTTTTATTAGAGATCCTTTTTTAATTATTTTTCCTACGTTGCAATAACCTAAGAGGCGAGGATAGATTGGCCCTGGTCTTAAGGGGGTGGCGCCTATATATGCGGCAGTTTCTGTTCCTGGAGAAATTGCAGTGAATATTGTTTTTGCTATTATTTCTGAAGGCTCTAAATTCTTGTCGTCAACAACAGTCTTTTCAAACTTTATTTTTTTTGGCCCGTTTAATTTAATTATTATTCCTTTATACATTTTGATATTTATCATTTTTTTTATATTATTGATATAGGTTCATTATAAAACCTTTTAAGAAATATTAAAGTCATTATGAGAATTTGGCATAAAATTGCGATTGTGGCGGTGCTTTTATTAGCTTTATTTTTGATTGTTTTTAAGTTCACTGAGATTCCTCGTGTTTGGATTGATGAGGGCATTTTTACAGAAGTGTCTAAAAATTTAGCTTGGCACGGACAGCAAGGAATACAGATTGCTCCTGGGCAAATAGAATCTTCAGCTGTGGTGTCCACAAGTGGTTATCCTTTAATTTTTTCGGTAGCAGCGAGTTTCAAGATTTTTGGAGTCGGTTTATGGCAAGCTCGTTTGCCGATGCTTATTTTTATGTTTGCGCTTGTTTTTCTTTTTTTCTTTTTTACAAAAAAACAACGCGGAGTTTATTGGGCTATTTTTTCTGTTTTATTGTTATTGTCTTTTTCACCTTTTTATGGCAATGGACGTCCAGTCCAAGGAGAGGTGCCCGGTCTGGTTTTTTTATTATTAGGTTCTCTTTTATTTTTACGCTGGGAGGAGAAGCTGTTTAATAATAAATGGCTGGCTCTTTTTTCTGGACTAGCTTTCGGACTGTCGGCCGCCACCAAGCCCCTTTTCTTGATAATTCTAGTTCCTACTTTAATTATTTCAATAATTATATTAAGAAAGGTAATTGATGGTAAAAATTTAATTTTGTTTTCTGGAGGATTTCTTTCTCCTGTAATTATTTGGTTATTCGTTCAATTTCCTAATTTGAATCTTTTTAAAAAAGCAATTTCAGCCTATATATCTGGCAATTCTATTTCTTCTGTTTCATCTTTAGCACTGATAAAGAGTAATTTCATTTCTTTTTTTACTGAATCGACCCCCGCTCTTTTTATGTTATTATTGGTTTTTTCCTTTTTTGTTTTTGCTTATTTTTATGTTTTTCAAAAAAAACGTTTTTTCAGTTGGGCAGAATTTGTTATTTTCCTTTTCGTTGTTATTAATTGGCTGGCTTATTTAAAGGGACCTAATTGGTATCGTCATTTTTTTCCTGCCAATGTTTTGGTGTTTTTATTATTTTGTTCTGCTATTTCGGTTTTATGGAATCAAATTCAAGCCAAGTTTATTAAAAAAATTATTTTGATTACCGCTATCGGATTAATGGTTTTTCAATTTTATCATTTAGTATTTTTGTCAGACAATTCTTTTTTAAAAAAATCTAATCAAAATAGTCTTTTGTCTCAAGCTTTTTCCGAAATAGGGCCAGACAAAACAGTCTTTTTCTACAACAGTATAGCCACTACGGTATTTTTAGAACATAATAATTATTATCAATATTTTACGCCTACGGATTATCTAGAATTTGGAAAAGATAGTTTGAATAATTTGTCGTATGATTATATTGTAGGTGGCGACATTATTATGGAAAAAAGGTTTGATCGCAGTTGTTATGTTAAAATAGAAGCTGGGAAATGTTTCATATTTAAAAGAATTAGTGATTGTAAGGCGATTTAATTTTTTAAATTATATTTTATGTATAAAAAAAATTTGATAAATTATTTTAATTCTAATGCGAAAGACGCTTATAAGTGGCACAAACGTAGCCGCTATTATTATAAAGAGCTGATTTCTTTTTTGCGTTTTAATATTGAAGAGGACGCAAATGTATTGGAGATTGGTTCTGGAACTGGAACGTTTTTAGATGCTGTGAAACCGAAAAAAGGCGTTGGATTGGATTTGAGTCCAAAAGTTGTTAAACTTGCCAAAAAGAATTATCCGGAATTGCATTTTTTTGAAGGAGATGTGGATAAAGAAATAAAACTGGAAGAAAAATTTGATTATATTATTATTTCTGATTTAATTGGCTATTTAGAGGATATTCAAACCAGTTTTGAAAATTTAAGAAAAGTTTGCCATAAAAGAAGTAGGGTTTTAATAACTCAATATAGTATTTTATGGTGGCCTATTTTGAAATTTTTTGAATTTTTGAGATTAAAGCAAAAACAGCCAATTTTGAATTGGCTTGGAGAGAAAGATATAGCTAATATGTTGGATTTGGCCGGTTTTGAAATTATCAAAAAAGAGCGCCGACTTTTATTGCCAAAATATATTCCGTTTTTGAGCTGGTTTGCGAATAAAATTGTTGCGAACCTGCCTCTTTTTAATTACTTTTGTTTAGTTGAGTGTTTCGTGCTTCGTCCAAGGCCTTTAAAATTTTTTGCAGATAAAGATTATACTGTTTCTGTTATTATCCCAGCCAGAAACGAAAAAGGGAACATAGAGAATGCGATAAAGCGTATGCCTATGATGGGCAGTAGTACGGAAATAATATTCGTTGAAGGACATTCAACTGATGAGACTTTGGACGAAATTAAAAGAGTGATAAAAGTTTATGATAAGAAAAATATTAAATATTTTATTCAGAGTGGTAAAGGAAAGTATGATGCTGTTAAAAAGGGTTTCGAGAAGGCTACGGGAGATATATTTATGATTTTAGATGCTGATTTAACTGTTGTTCCAGAAATTTTGCCAAAATTTTATGAAATTATAAGTAGTGGACGAGGTGAATATGTTCAAGGGACTAGACTTGTTTATCCGATGGAAAATCAGGCTATGCAATTTTTAAATTATTTGGCAAATAAATTTTTTGGATTGTCTTTCTCCTGGCTTTTAGGACAGCATATTACAGATACGTTGTGTGGAACTAAGGTATTTTTTAAGAATGATTATGAAAAAATAGCTGCCAGTAGAAAATTTTTTGGGGACTTTGATCCATTTGGAGATTTTGATTTTATTTTTGGAGCCAGTAAATTAAATTTAAAATTAGTTGAGTTGCCAATACATTATAAAGAAAGAAAATATGGTTCTACAAATATAAGCCGATTTAGGCATGGATTGATTTTATTTAAAATGTTGTTTATAGGTATCAAAAAATTTAAATTAGATTAAATGGATAAAAGAATTGAGAACGAAATAAAACATGGATTTTATATTGTCGAAAAAGGAGAGAGTGTTTGGAATTGGTCTTCCCCTGCTGGAATTAAAAGATGGCAGAGAAGGGTGGATATGTTCAGACTTTTTTTAGGCAATAATAGTAAAAATGTTTTAGAGGTAGGTTGTGGCACAGGTCTTTTTACTAAAGAATTGGCTAAAACTGATAATAAAATAATAGCTATTGATATTTCAGAAGAACTTATAGAGAAGGCGCGAAAAAAAATACTTGGATCTAATAATATTTTGTTTAAAATAGAAAATGCTTATAACACTTCTTTCAAGGACAATTCTTTTGATTTTATTGTGGGCAGTTCCGTATTACATCATCTTGATGCTGAGGCGGCGATAAAAGAATTTTATCGGATATTGAAGCCTGGCGGACAATTAATGTTTACAGAACCCAATATGCTTAATCCTCAGATTTTTTTGCAAAAAAATATTCCTTTTTTAAAAAAAATGGCAGGAGATTCTCCTGATGAGACGGCTTTTTTCCGGTGGTCGGTTAAAAACGAATTGTTAACTAAGGGATTCAAAGATGCAGTTGTTGTTCCGTTTGATTTTATGCATCCTGCAATTCCAAAATCACTTATTTTTTTATTTGAAAAAGTATTTTTTATTTTTGAAAAATTGCCTATTTTGAAAGAAATTGCTGGTTCTTTATTAATCACAGCTAAAAAACCCATTATTAATCAAAACAATGGATAATAAAGTAAAATTTATTTTGCCCCCAGAAAACTTTTTTACGCCAAATGATCCGATAGATGATCCACTATCTTATTATTACCGACCGATAGTTGGCTTGTTGTATAGACAAAGGATACAAAACGGACTTAATTTACTAGAGGCTTCATATGATTCGGTGCTGGAATTTGGTTATGGTAGCGGATTACTTTTACCTACTTTGGGTTCAGCTTGTAAAAACCTTTCTGCGATTGATATTGTTTCTGAGCCGGAAAAAATAAAGCTGTCGTTAGACAGGATGGGTCTTGTCGTGGATTTAAAAAAAGGGGACATTACCAAAGTTGCTTATCCATCAGATAGTTTTGATTTGATAGTCGGTTTTTCAGTCTTTGAGCATATCAGCAATTCTGAGCCGATTTTGGAAGAAATGCATCGTATTTTGAAAAGTCGTGGTCAGTTGTTGGTAGGAATGCCACGTGTTGACGGATTAATGGAGAAATTTTTTAAATTTATAGGCTATAAAGATATTAATGAACATCATGTAATGAGTTTTGAAAAGTTTTTAGATATGGCCAATAAATATTTTTCAGTTAAAAAACAGTCGCGAATGCCGTCATTTCTTCCTGCGTTATTTGGATTATATTTCACCGTTCTTCTTGAAAAAAAATAGAGAATTAGGTTTAATAATATTAATTATATGCATAAACTATCAATAATTATTCCCGCTTACAATGAAAAGGGTACAATAAGGGAGATAATTCAAAAAATTAAAAATGTAGACTTGAAAGGTATAGAAAAAGAAATTATTGTTGTTGATGATGGTTCTAAAGACGGCACAAGAGATATTCTCAAAACAATTTCTGATATAAAATATATTTTTCATGAAAAAAATCTTGGAAAGGGCGGGGCGGTAAAAACTGGTTTCCAAAATGCTACAGGAGATATTTTGATTATTCAAGATGCGGATTTAGAGTACGATCCGAATGAATATTGTGAAGTCATAAGACCGATTTTAGAAGGAAAAACTGAGGTAGTTTTAGGATACAGAATTATGCCAAAAAGAGATTTAAGAAGGCATAAATCTTTATATTGGTTAAGTTGGTTTGGCAATCATGCAATTACTCTATTAACTAATGTTTTATATTTAAATAATGCTAGAGAATACGAGGCTTGTTATAAAGCTTTTACTAAAAAATTAATTGATTCTATTCCTATTAAAACTAATGGTTTTGAATATGATAATGAATTAGTTTGTAAAATTTTAAAAAGAGGATATAAAACAGTAGATGTGCCAATTCATTATTACCCTAGAAATTATTCCGAGGGAAAGAAAATAAATTGGAAAGATGGAATTAAGATACTTTGGACTATAACTAAATATCGATTTATTAATTAGCTACAAATATATTAAGTTAAGTGGATATGGTGTTCTGTTAATTATTTTCTCGGAAACAGCATAGTTTTTTCCAGCGGAAAAACTTGCTTCTCTCTCGTCCCGACATCCTTCGCTTCGCTCAGGAACCAAGCTGTCGGGACTCCGAGACGTTCCTCAAAAACGATTAGCAGAACACCTTATAGAATTTAAAATTAAGTGAATATGTATTAAAGACTTGCAATATTAGTCAATTTTTGTTAGTATAAGTCAAGATTTGTTCTTTGACATTATTTTAAATTTCTTGGTATTTGGCGGAAGGAGGCTATTATGAAACAAAAAGTGTGTTTAATTATAACCCCTTCGCCATTTTTATTGGACGAGAGGGTATTTATGAGCTTGGGTATTTTAAGAATTGCTGCTGTTTTGGAGGCAAACGGATTTCCAGTAGATGTTTTAGATCTTTCTGGAATTTCAAATTTTGAGAGTGTTGTGAGAGATTATATTCAAAAATCAGAAACTTTGTTTTTTGGAATAACCACTACTACTCCTCAATTACCTTCAGCAGTTGCGATTACTAAGATAATAAAAGAGTTTAATCCAAAAGCTAAAGTTATTCTTGGCGGTCCGCATGTCACCTTGATTAACTCGGCCTATAAACTGGAAAAGAAAAAAGGTTTACTAGGAAGAGCTACTCGCGCTATGGACTTAATGAAAGATTGTTTTGACATACTTGTGACTGGAGATGGAGAAAGAGCAATATTTGTAGCATTGCAAAATAATGCTTCAAAAATAATTGATGCTGATGAGCTTAGTTCGGATCTTTTTATCAGACATCAAGATGTATTGCCTTGTCCGGCTCGTCATCTAGTTGATGTATCCAGCTACAAATATTCTATTGATGGCGAAAGAGCTTTGAGCTTGATTAGTCAGCTTGGATGTCCTTTCGGTTGTGGTTTTTGTGGAGGGCGTAGTTCGCCTTCGTTTCGGAGAATCAGAAGCCGATCAACTGAAAATATCGTGGCTGAAATGGTTCATTTATACAAAACATACGGCATAAAAGGTTTTATGTTTTATGACGATGAGCTTAATGTGAGTCCTAAAATGATTGAATTAATGAAGGCTATAAAAGATGCGCAAGTTAGTCTTGGTGTTGAATGGCGCCTTCGTGGATTCTTAAAATCTCAGCTCTTTACTGAAGAACAGGCCAAAATTATGTATGACGCCGGTTTTCGTTGGCTTCTTATTGGCTTTGAGTCTGGCTCAGAAAAGATATTAGAGAACATTAATAAAAGGGCTACCGTAGAGGATAATACACGATGTATGAACATCGCTCGTAAATATGGACTGAAAGTAAAGGCGTTAATGTCTATTGGTCATCCGGGCGAATCCATGGAAACGATTCAGGAAACGCATGATTGGCTTTTGGCAGTGAAACCCGATGACTTTGATGTAACTATGATTACTGTTTATCCAGGAAGTCCTTATTATGATGAAGCAACTATGAATTCTGATGACCATTGGGTCTATTCTTGTAAAAATGGCGATATCCTTTATCAAATAGAAATTGATTATATGGAGACAGCTGAATATTATAAAGGAGATCCAAATGGTGGGTATAAATCGTTTGTTTTTACTGATTTTCTTTCAACAGAAAAATTAGTGGAAATGCGCGATTCATTAGAAAAAGATGTTAGGAAAATACTTGGAATTCCGTTCAACCCATCGTCTTCGGCTTTGCGTTATGAGCATTCTATGGGACAAACAGAAATTCCTAAGCATATATTAAAAAGTTCACCGAGAAAAAATA
>JAHILT010000043.1 GCA_018896875.1 Patescibacteria group bacterium | reverse complement strand
TGCCGAAATAATTGTTCGGTAATACTTATCATGGCTTGTACAGCTTCGATGGCGTGTTTTTCTGGGATTGTCTGTCTATCTGAAATAACAAAATTGAAAACGCCACCTTCGTCTAGCTTTTCTACTACACTAAAAATATGCTTATCGCTAGCGTGTACAAATTTTGATGTTTCTTTATATAAATTGAAAACCCATGAAGTTTCTTTTGCTTCAGAAAGTGACTTCGCCAAATAACTATCCCTCATTTTATTCCCTTCCCTATCTTCTAAATCATTTGTTTGTCTACCCTTAATTTTTTCAAACGAAAAATCTTGTGGATTTTTCGCAATAAAAGAGGCGTGCATCTGTAATAGATTGTCTAGATGTAATCGAATAAGCGGGGCTGCGCTTAAAAAATTATTCTGTCGCATTAAGTTGCAAAATCCCGTAGTCAACAAGATAGATCTTTTAACTATTCCTAAGATGAATAAATCGAACGTGTATAAATTACTATTCGACGCTTATAGCATCTCTTTGGTTATCTTGATACAAGCTTCTTTCGAAGACTCTAAGCGTTTCAAAGATTTTTCCAGAGTCATATTGTTTTTCATAGTCATATTTCTCCTAATTTTTTTGTTGACCACATCATATTATTAACTTATTTTTCGTTCGAATTTTTTCCTAAAAAATTTAAATTTCGGCTCAAGTACACATTCTAACATTTTCTCAATTATCGCTCGATCATTTTCTAATTTAACCTCTTTCCAATAAACACGAAGTTTGCCCTTATTTCTCGAAAAAAATTTATGCCAGGTTTTATGCTCCGTATCTCCTGGCACTGGTTCAAACGATTCCCGATTATGACTTTTTAATCTCCCGAATAGAGAAACTGCCTTACCCACATAAAGGACAGCTCTTCCTTTTTTATATACATAAATACCCCCTCTTTTATTAACTTTCTTTTGGATTTTATCCAAATTGCTATTGAAAATCGCTTTTTTACCATGCTTCAATTCAAAAGAATCCCAGCTCTCAAAAGGAAGAAACTTATTTTTTTTCAAAAATAATTCAAATCTATTTTTATAATTTTCCATAAATTTACTCACCTAATTTTTTTGTTGACCACGTTATAATAACGAAATAATAAAACTGACTAATGCAGTTAACCCAGCTAAAAAATAAGAAGTGGCCGCAAGTTTATGGGATTCTTTGTTAGATTGATTCAGTTCATTTTTAAACTTATTCAACATTTCTGTAAAATTTATACCTAAAATCTCTACTTTTCCGGCTGACAGTGGCTTCAAACTTTCTAAACTCTCTAAATTCGCCATTGCCTTCCTCCACTCTCTCCAAGCCATAAATAAAAATAATGCTATAAAAATTAACCAAATAATAGATAAAAAATTAATCTTTATAAAATTTATAATAAAATTTATAAATTCAAACATAATTTTATCTTTCAATTAATTTTTCGGGTTTTTAGGGTTGAGAAGCCGAGCTCCTCAACTTTTCATTAAATAGTCCCTGACACCTTTTATTGCACTCATTCTAAAAACTATCACTTATTTGACTTCAACTATAGTCTTGGTCTTTTTTAATTCTTTTTCGTTTCTCCTTAAGATGACTTATTTTCCTCGCATAATAATATAAAAGATGATTATTAATTTCTTTTATATCTTCGTTGATTTCTTGAAGAAGATATTTCAATTGATCTATTGAAACCAATTCTGTAAAACATTTTTTTTGAGGCAAGCTAAAAGTCTTATCTATAGTTTCTGTTCTAATGAGAGCTCTATTACAATTCTTCTTGTTACCATCTTCATTTATAGCTTTTAATTTATCATCGTAAACGACTATTAAATAGTAAACTCCTCTTTCCCCGGGAAGGTTTTCTCTAAAAGATTCAAAAGATAGTAAATTTTGGATTATTGCTTTATATAAATAATCTTTACTATCTTTATCTCTAAAAATTTCTTTATACCGATAAAAATGAAGTTTTTTATGTCTTTCTATTTCAGAAATACTTTCACGGGGAAGGTTAGAAGTAAAAATAACGTTTTCGACTTCGCTCATGTTTACGGTCTCTGAATATATTTCTGTTTCTTCTGGGAAAACTTTACACTCAATAAACAATTTTGCATTATAAGCAATAATGTCATTGTATTGTAGCTGAGGAAGTGTTGCAATAATATCTTTCTCGCGAGGTTTTCCGGTGTTAGGGTCTTTATAATAGGCACCTATGGTTATTTGTTCATAACTATTCTCTTTTAAAATATTTTCTACTTGTTCTTCTAATTTATTCCCATTCATAAATTATTTATTAAAACCTTCAACAATTTCAATTTCTTTTTCGTTTAAATTATAAAGTTTATAAACAATTTGGTCGATTTGTTTTTCATGTTCTTTGACTTCTTCTTTTTTTACGGGATTTTCCAAATAATCTCTAGATTTGGTAATTGCCAATATTTTATCATGGACACCTTGTTCCACCACACTATTTACAATTTAATGATGGCTACTCCTATTATTTCTTACGGCATTTATTTACAAATTTCTTCTGAATTTTGACTTTCTTTTACAACTCTATTTTTTAGTTTGTTTAAATCTGTTTTTCCAGTAACTTTATGCAACATAGAATCTTTGCCACCTAAATCTTTAAATGAATGTCCGCTATGCCACC
>JAHILT010000042.1 GCA_018896875.1 Patescibacteria group bacterium | reverse complement strand
TCTTTCTAACAGCAATTTCAACACTTACAAAATATATTTTATGGCATCAACAAAAAAATATAGATCTCAATAATTTAAAAAACACAATAAACCAATTAAAAATAAAAACTGATATAAATACGGGAGGTATAATTGATATAACAAAGAAGGAAATAGACCAAACTCGTAAAGAAGATTTTGAAAAATTTTCTAAAGGAAGACATAGCATTAGAGATTTTGATGACACACCAGTATTAATTAAGGATATCGAAAAAGCTTTAGAAATAGCTAAAAACAGCCCATCTGCCTGTAACAGGCAACCAACTAAAACTTATGTGATTCAGAATGGTGACATAAAAAAACAAGTTTTAAAATTGCAAAGAGGAAATCGTGGTTTTGGGCACTTATCAGAAAAATTACTTATAATTACATCCGACTTAAGTTATTATCAAGGGGCAGACGAAAGAAACCAATCATTTATTGACGGAGGAATTTTTTCTATGTCATTAATGTATAGCCTTCATTATGTAGGGATTGACTCATGTGCACTTGGTTGGATTGAAAATAAAAAAAATGATTTAAAATTAAGAGAAATAGTGAATATAAGTAATTCAGAAAATATAATCCTCATTCTTGCAATTGGACATATGCGACAAGAAATAAAAATTACAAAATCAACAAGAAAACCAGCTTGTTTCCAAATAATAAACATGAAAAATAAACAAAAAGAAAAAATAGGAATCTTAACATTTCATGACGGGATAAATCACGGGGCATATTTACAGGCCTATGCATTACAAAATTTTCTGGAGAAATCTGGTTATCCAAATAAAATTATAAATTATAAAAAATTTAGACATTGGATTAAAGAATATAAATGTTTTCTTTATAGAAAAAAAACAAAAGACTTAATTGACAACGTAAGAAAAATAATAAAATTCAAAAGAAGCCACCGAAAATTTAAGTTAACAAGATTTACATTTTCGCACAAAAAAGTGTCGAAAGAAAAATTTGATACAGTTATTATTGGTAGTGATGAGGTTTGGAACTTTCACAATGCCCTCTTAAACTACGATTCTATATATTTTGGGAACGATTTGAATGCGAAAAAAGTAATATCCTATGCGACAAGCTTCGGTGCAGTCGAACAAATTGAAGAAAATTTTGAAAAAATAAAAAATGATTTAAATAAATTCAAAAATATATCTGTACGTGATGAAAACTCATTCAATCTTGTTAAAAAATTAACGGGAAGAGAAATCCCAATAGTTCTTGACCCTATTTTTTTATATGATTTTTCTAAAGAAAAGATTGACTGCCCCTACGAAGATTATATTTTAATATATGGGGGAAATTTAGATGAAAATTTAATTAAAGAAATAAAAAAGACTAATAAAAAAATAATTTCTATTGGGTATCAAAATTCATGGGCTGATATAAATGTAATTGATGTAGACCCATTTGAATGGCTAGGGTATTTCAAAAATGCATCAATGGTAATTACAACAATGTTTCATGGGTTACTTTTTGCAATTAAATATAACAAAAACTTTTGTCTAATAGTAACTCGTGGGAAAAAAAATAAATTTACGCCAATTATAGACAATTTATGTCTTAATAGTAAGATATACGATTCAAACCACGATGTATTAAAAAATATCTTCAGTGATAAAATTAATTATGATTTAGTAAATAAAAAACTAGATATTCTGATAAAACAATCAAAAGAATATTTATTAAAATCACTAAACGAAAACAACAATTAAAAAATATGAAAATATTATTTATTAATCAATCAGATGGTCAAGGGGGTGCTTCCCAACTAGCTTATACCCTTAAAAAAAAACTTGAAGAAAAAGGACATACTACAAGTATGTTTGTCGCAAAAAAATATTCTGAAGATAAAAATATTTTTTTAATAAAAAGCCCTAATAAATTATTTGTGTTTATTTCTAAACTGTCTAAAAAAATTTTTAAAAAAGACATTCCAAATTATATTAAAAACAAAATTAAAAATTTAATTAAGATAAAAAATGATATCAAAAACTTTGATAATAGTAATTTATTAAAATCCAAAGAATTTAAAGAAGCCGATATCATACATTGTCATAACTTACAAGGTGGATACTTTAATTTAGGGTTGCTTGAAACAATATCAAAAAATAAACCTGTTGTATGGACACCACATGATATGTGGGCAATAACTCCCCACGAAGCTTGGATTATTAAAGATATAAATAATGTTGAAAAATTTAAAATGGAAATACAGCCACCATTAAAACCAAAAGTAAGCGAAGAAATTTTTCAAGAAAAGATAAAAATATATGATAATTCACAAATATTTGTCGTAGCAATATCAAAGTGGTTTTTAAAAGAAATTAAAAAAAGTATTCTCAAAAACAAAAAAACTTACCTTATACATAATGGAATTGATGAAAATATTTTTAAACCAACAAAAAAAACATTAGCAAGAAAGAAATTAAACCTCCCTCAAAATAAGACAATTATCACATTTTTAGCAAATATTGCATCAAAAAACAAACAAAAAGGTTGGAAATATTTAGAAGAAGTTATTGAACATTATTCAAAAAATAAAAATTTTTTATTTTTATGTATTGGAGAAAAAAATCAGAATACCAAAAATATACAATATATAGACCATCTACACAACAACTATAATGTTAGTTTGTATTATTCTGCATCTGATATTTTTATCAACCCATCTATGGCAGAATCTTTTGGATTAACCATCGCTGAAGCAATGTCATGTGGTACACCAATAGTAACTTTTCCTGTGGGAATTGCGAAAGAAAGTATTGAACACAAAAAAACTGGTTATATAGCCAAGTACCAAGATTCTCAAGATTTAATTAACGGAATAGAATATATACTTAATTTGGATAAAGAAAAAATCGAAGAATTATCAAAAAAGACGAGACAAAATGTTTTAGAAAACTATACATTAAGCAAAATGACTGATAATTATATAAAATTATATAAAGAAATAATAACCAAAAAAAATTAACAAATAACAATATGCTTAAAAAAATTCTAAACATAAAAAAATATCCTTTCTGTTTTAAAATTTTGAAAAATAAATTTTTACCTATCTCTTATAAAAAAAGTTATTCTCAGCTTGGGGAAGATTTAATTGTGGGGTTTATTTTTCAAAATTTAAAAATAGAAAATCCAACTTACATAGACATCGGAGCAAATGATCCTATTAAACTAAATAATACTTATTTTTTATATAAAAAAGGAGCACCAGGAATTTGTATTGAGCCAAATCCTAATTTGTTTAAACAAATCAAGAACAAAAGAAGGCGAGACATTTGCCTCAATATAAGAATAGGAACAGAAGAAAATAAAAAAGCAAATTATTATATTATGAATTCCGATGTTTTAAACACTTTCTCAAAAGAAGAAGCTGAGGGGTTAATTAAAAATACAAACCAAAAAATTGAAAAAATAATTCAAATTCCTCTTCTTCCTCTGAGGAGAGTGGTAACAGAAAATTTTAAAAGGGAAACTCCAAATTTTATTTCATTGGATACCGAAGGATATGATTTTGAAATTTTAAAATCAATAGATTTTAAAAACTTCAGGCCAGAAGTTTTTTGTGTAGAAACACTAACATATACAGAAGACAAAGCAGAAAGAAAAGAAAAAGAGGTCATAGATTTTATGGTACAAAACGGATATTATGTGCATTCTGATACATATGTTAATACAATTTTTGTCGATAAAAATAAATGTATAAAAGAAAATTGGAAAAATTTTTTAGATATTAAACAATTTATTAAAAATAACAAAAATCAATAAAACAATGGAAGAATTAATAAAATATAAAAAAGATGTTACCTCACAATGGGGAGAGGATGGAATTATAACAGAAATTTTTAAACGCATAGGAACAGAAAATCCTTTATGTGTTGAATTTGGAGCTTGGGATGGAAAAAAATATAGCAACACATGGAATCTTTGGAACAATGAGAATTGGTCGGCTGTTTTAATTGAAAAAAAAGAAGAACGATTTTTAGAACTTTTTAAAAACACAAAAGAGTTTAAAAAAGTGACAACTGTAAATAAAAATGTTGAAATAGAAGGAAATAATTCATTGGATAATATTTTGTCTGAAATAATCATCAAAGGACAATCAATAGACCTCATATCAATTGATATTGATGGAGATGATTATTATATATTTCAGTCACTGAAAAATAATTTACCGAGAGTGGTTATTATAGAACACAATCCGACAATTCCTGAAAATATTAATCTTGTTCAAAAAAAAGGAGAATATTTGGGGGCTTCCGCATTAGCACTTTGCAAATTGGCCGAAGAAAAAGGATATTCTCTTATAACAATGACAGACACAAATTGCTTTTTCATAAAAAACGAAGAATTTGACAAATTAGAGATTGAACATCCGTCAGTAAAAGATGTTTTTATTGATAGTCATATTACATACTTAATGTCTAATTTTGACGGATTGGCTTTCCTAAATAGAGTTCCTCCATACTTTAAAGATAGAATTAGACATTTTAAGTTAATGTCCCCAAAAACAAAAGATTTGAACAATTTTGTACCAGTTATATTTTCAATGGACGAAAAACCTGAGTACATATTTTTTTTAAGAAAAATAAAATTATCACTTAAATCTTTCATAAAAAAAATACTTCCTGATATAATTGTTGACTATATTAGAAATAAAAAACCAATAATAAGTTGGTATCTGAAAAACAAACCCCTTCCACCCTCTCATTTTCTTAAAGAACAAATAGTTAAAAATTATGCAAAAAAATATAAAATTAAAACTTTTATAGAAACCGGTACTTATAAAGGAATAATGCTTAGTGCTGTAAAAGATATATTTGAAAAACTCTATTCAATTGAGCTTAACGCAACATCTTTTCAAAATGCTTTAATTAAATTTAGGGAAGACAAACAAATCAAATTATTAAACGGTGATAGTGGAAAAATAATGATTAATGTTTTAAAAGATATCAACGAACCTTGTCTTTTTTGGCTTGATGGACACTATTCCGGGAAATCAACTTCAAAAGGAGAAAAAAATACACCCATACTTCAAGAATTAAAAACTATTTTAAATCACAAAATTAAAAATCATATAATTCTTATAGATGACGCAAGACTTTTTACAGGGAAAAATGATTACCCTACTATTAAAGAATTAAAATATTTTGTTAAAAATTTAAACAATAATCTGAGATTAAAAGTAAAATACGATATTGTCAGAATAATATCACCAAAATAAATATGAAAAAAATTTTAAAGAAATTTTCTTGTTACAAAAAAATAAGAGCTTATTATGGAATTTTGAATGGCGTATATTCCGACAAATTCGGTTTTTTTAAAAAAACGAATTTGTTGAAAATTTTTTTGTCCGATTTGAAAAAATACAAAAAAATCAACGAAAATCCGAATTTCAAAATCAGCTGGAATTTCATCTCCCCCTATATTTATGACAAAACGGAAAATACCCCCGTTGAGCCAACCTATTTTTATCAAGATTCTTGGTGCGCCGAAAAAGTTTTTCAAAACAAACCAAGCCACCACTATGACATCGGCTCAAAAGCGGAAATGGTCGGAATAATTTCGCAATTCACACCGACAACAATGATAGAC
>JAHILT010000041.1 GCA_018896875.1 Patescibacteria group bacterium | reverse complement strand
TACGACAGTAAATTTATCTGCCTTGGCCACTAATATTGGAACAGATATTGACTTGATTGATTTAGAGGTCTGTATAGTGCCAAGCTATGTTTCGTCAATGGTATTTGATCCTGTGGACGGAAGCGTTACTGACACTAAATACCAAATTGTTCAAGATGCGGTATCTAAACGAATTACTATTTCAGCTCCCGAAGCTGAATTAGGTGAAGTGATATCAGTAACAAGATAATAATAAAAGAATATATAAAATTGACGCATATTGTTGCGTCAATTTTTATCCACAGCTTTCTTTAGAATCTTTTTAAATTTATGTACTATACTAATTTTAGTACATATTTAGGATTTTATATCGTGCGTAGAAAAGGGTTTGCGACTGAATTCTGTTGTGAGGACAGAACAAAGATTTGCCAGCCCTTTTGTGCGCGTGATATACTTATTATTGTTATTAAAGGTCGCATGATCGGTTTCTCAATTTAATAAAAAAAATATTATGGAAGGATATTGTGTAAAATGTAAGGCTAAACAAGAGATGAAAGACGAAAAAGAAGTTGAAATGAAGAAAAAAGGAGGAAAAATAGGTAGAGCTATGTCTGGAGTTTGTCCAGTTTGCGGGACTAAGATGTTTAGAATCTTGCCTTCTAAAAAATAAAATTATATTGCAATATAAAAAATCCATCTTTCCAACAAGTTTAAGGTGGATTTTTTATAACTTTTTTAAAATTGTTTATTTAAGCGGTTTCTTATGGTATTTTACAAGTAAGGTGCAATTTATTCTCAGGGCGGTGGGGTGGCCGAGTGGTTGAAGGCGACGCTCTCGAAAAGCGTTATATCTGAAAGGGTATCGTGAGTTCGAATCTCACCCCCACCGCCTTGGGAAAGAATAAAATTTTGCTTGAAATTTAAGTGCTGTAAAACTATAAAAAATAGGGTAAAATTAAAACATTATTTTCGATAACTTTGGTGGGCCTTTAGCTTAGTGGTAGAGCACCCGGTTTGCATCCGGGAGAGAGGAGTTCGATTCTCCTAAGGTCCACAAATAAAATTTTAAATAAAAAACAATTAATTGTTTTGAAAATATGGATATTATTATAATAATAGGATTGGTTGCGGCGACATGTACGACTATTTCTTTTATTCCTCAAGCAATTAGAATTATAAAAACTAAACAAGCAAAAGATTTGTCGTTAGGAATGTATTCAATACTTACGACAGGAATATTCTTATGGCTAGTTTATGGAATCTTTATTAAGAACTTGCCTATAATAATTGCAAATGCAATATCGTTATTATTTGTCTCCGCTATTTTAATTTTAATAATTAAATATAAATAAGTAGTAATTTCTAAACAAATGTTTTTACGAATTAATAAGAAAAATTTTATATTAAGTTCTAGACGCGACAACGAGGCCGTGGTTTTACCACGTCGAGGCGGAGCAACGAAGAAGTTAAATAAAATTTTCTTACTCAAGGAGAACCTTGATTTTGTCCAATCCCTGCGTTATGTTTCCTCAAAGTATATTCATACATTTTCGTCAACAAGCCTTGGTCTTGGTCAAAATCAAGGTTTTAATTCTGTAAAAGTATTTATTTAGAGATTACGAATACAATATGAAAAAATCTATAATTAATGACAATTTATGCGACAAAGCATACAAAGAAGCGTTAAAGACACTTCGTCATTGTATACATCCTGTAGGCATAAAAGCATCCGCGGGGGTTCGTGGCTATCCTCAGGTTTGGGCTAGAGACAGTATGATAACTCTTTTAGGAGCAGTTTTAATTAAGGATGATAAAGTTATTCATTCCTTGAAATCTGTTTTTAAAATTTTAATCAAAAAACAAAGTCAGCTTGGATGTATTCCTAATAACGTTGACGTTAAAACTCTTCGGGCGAATTTTCAAGCTTACGCTGATGGTGGGCTTTGGTTTGTGATTGGCAGTGCTTTCTTTTTTAAACAAACAGGTGATAGTGCGTTTTTAAAAAGTAGTTATTTATCAATACAAAAAACATTGACTTGGTACGAACATCAAGACGTTGATCAAACAGGTCTTATTACTATAGCCGAAGCCTCAGACTGGGAAGATCTATTCGCTACTAGAGGGAAGGGTTTATATGTAAATATTCTTTATTATATAGCTTTGTGTAATGCTGTTGATATTGCTAAACATTTACGAGACAAAAAGCATGCGGATATTTATGCTAAAAAAGCCAAGAAGATATATTCGTGTATTAATAAGTATTTTTGGTATAAAGGAGATGATGATATATCTTCGCATTTGAAGTTTAGTTTTGGTACAGAGTTCTTTAATAAGAAAGATCTTGATAGTCTCAAAAGAAAAAATATTTTACCTTCTAAGAGAATTCTTAAAAAATCCTTATATTATCTTCCTTATCTTTCGTTTAGGGAATTTGGAGAATGGTTTGATTCTTTCGGTAATCTTTTGGCGATTCTGTCTGGTATTGCTGATAAAAAACGTTCCGAGATATTACTGGAATTTATCAAAAAATTTAAATTAACAAAACCTTATCCCATAAAAGCGATTTATCCTCCAATCTTTCCGGGGGAAAAAGATTGGAGAAATTATTATAAATTTGCCAATCTTAATCTTCCAAACCAATATCATAATGGTGGTATTTGGCCATTTTTAGGCGGTTTTTATGTGGCTGCTTTGGTAAAAATGAAAAAGTATTCTGAAGCACGCGAAGCCTTAGAGTCGTTAGCTTTATTGAATAAACAAGGAAAAAAATCTTCGTGGGAATTTAATGAATGGGCTCATGGGGAAACCGCCAAACCAATGGGTATGGCTGAGCAAGCATGGTCTGCAGGAATGTATATTTATGCTTATGAAGCGGTTAAACAAAAAAAGACATTATTCTTTTAATATAAACCCCACACTTATACATAAGTGTGGGGTAAAAACAAAAAACATATGAACAAGCAAAATAAAATTTTTGTTTATTCTTCTGGAAAACTTTTGTGGCTAGGTAAAGAATATAAATGTGCTATTGGTAGAAATGGATTTTCTTCATCCAAGACAGAGGGAGACGGAGCTACACCAAGAAATCAGTTTTTACTTAGAGAAGTTTATTATCGTCAAGATCGTTTAGATAAACCAAAAACAGCATTGCCTCTTAAGATTATTTCTCGCGATGATGGCTGGTGTGATGATCCAAAAGATTTATCTTATAATAAATTAATCAAATTGCCATATTCTGCTAGTTATGAAGATTTATGGAGAGAAGATAATATTTATGATTTGATTATCACTATTGGACATAATGATAATCCTCCGATGCCAGGAAAAGGTAGCGCTATTTTTATGCATATTGCTAGAATAGGATATACGCCTACCGAAGGATGTGTAGCCCTTTCATTGAATGATTTATTAGAAATTATTAAAACAGTAGATGAGAATACTTTAGTTTGTATTTATTAGGGTTAGAAATTTATTAAGTTTTTGCTAATACAAAAGCTATTATTTTTTTGACGCCAGCATTTTTGAGCGTTTTCGAGGCTTCGTTAATAGTTAGTCCTGTAGTATGGATATCGTCAATTAAAATAATATTTTTGTTTTTAACTTTCTTTGAATTAACAAGGGCGAAACAATTTTTAATATTATTTTTTCTTTCTTCAGAGGTTTTTGATTTGGCCTGTGGTTCAGTATAGCGAATTCTTTGGATAATTTTATTTTCTAAGCGTAAATTTAATTTATTACAAATTATTTGCCCGATAATTTCAGATTGGTTGAATCCTCTTTCTTTTTGACGGTCAGGATGAAGTGGAATAGGCACAATAATAAAATCTTCAAAATTATAATTTATATCTTCTAAGTATTTTTCTATAATTGGTTTAATTATATTTTCTAGGCTTTTCCATTTTTTATATTTTAAAAAATGAATTATATTTTTTATTGCTTTGTTATTATAACTAGTAGCAGAAGCCAATAAATATTTTGATTCTAGATGGCAAATTTTTTTATTTTCCGCAAAACGCGCTTTGCATTTAGGACAAAAAAACGAAGAATTAATTACTATAGATTTTAAACATTCATTACAAATTTTATTTTCTATTTCATTTTTTTGAAGATCTATTTCACAATTTAAACATATCGGAGGAAACAATATGTCCAAAAATATATTTTTTATCTTATAAAAAAATTCCATATCTGATATAATAGAGTTAAGTTAAATTATAATCAAACTTTATGTCTTTTAATTTTTTGAGAAATATATTTGGAAGCGGTTCTTATTTAGGTGTTGATATTGGAACTACTTCTATAAAGATTGTAGAGTTGGTAAAAACTAAAGGACTACCATTTATTAGAACTTATGGATTTTTAGAAAGTTATGGTCATTTAGAAAGACCAAACAATGCAATTCAAACAAGTTCTTTAAAAATGTTAGAAAATGAAACAGTGGGGCTTCTAAAAATGACAATGAAGCATTCTAAAATTAGAACAAAGGATGCTATTGCTTCTATCCCTTCTTTTTCCGCTTTTACTACTCTTTTAGAGATGCCTCTTATGCCTGATGGAGACACGTCTAAAATTATGGGTTTTCAGGCAAAGCAATATATTCCTTTACCGATAAGTTCGGTTACTATTGATTGGGTAAGAGTGGGAGTTAAAAAAGATGAAGATGGCAATAAGAAACAACAAGTTCTTCTTGTCTCGGTTCCTAATGAAATTATTTCTAAATATAAAAATATTTTTAGAGCAGCCGGTTTAAATTTATTAGCATTAGAAATAGAAGGACTTAGCGTGGCTCGTATTTTAACTAATGGAATTAAAGAAGATACATTAATAGTTGACATTGGCTCTCGTTCAACCAGTATTTATATTGCTCAAGATGGCAATCTAAAAAATGTTGGACAAACCGATTTCGCTAGTGGCTCGCTTGCCCAAACGATTTCTTCTGGTCTTAATATAAGAATTAGAAGAGCAGAAGATTTAAAAAAGCTTAGAGGACTAACTGGCTCTGGAGGAGAGTATGAGTTATCCACACTGATGATGCCTATATTAGATGTTATAATTAGTGAAGCGATGAGGGTAAAAAATAATTTTGAAAAAAGTTATGGTGAGAACGTAACCAACGTTATTTTAACCGGAGGAGGAGCTAATTTACTTGGGATAGAAGAGTATTTTGAAGAACAAATTGGCATTCCTGTCAAAAAAGCTAGTCCTTTTTCTAAAATTGATTACGCTCCAGAAATGGAATTATTAATAAAAGATCTTAATCCTCATTTTACAGTCGCCTTAGGGCTCGGAGTTAAAGAAATATAATATGCCACAATATAATCAAAATACTTCAGAGCATATAATGAGATCCGGTAAAAACGATTCTAGTTTGCCATGGCGTCTTTTAGCTTTTTCTTCATTTATTTTTTTGTTGTCGATCTTATCTTTTTTTGCATTAAGTATTGGTTACTCTAATTATTTAAATTCACAAATAGATTTTGTAGACAAAGGAATTCAGATTCTAGTAGAAAAGGTTTCGCCAGAAAGCCAAAGTATTTTTATCAATCTTTATCCTCGTCTTTCTAATTTTTTAAATCTTTCAAATAATCATATTTATACTAATCAAGTTTTTCCACTTTTAGAAAAAATTACTAATCCTAATATTTATTACAGCAATTTTGATTTAAACATTCCTGACAATAAATTAGTTTTATCTGGCTTAGCTAAGGATTTTAATTCTTTGAGTATGCAGCTTTATTCATATGATCGAAATCAAATGATTACTAACTATATTTTAAATCAATCTAGATTAATTGAAGACGTAGTGAGTTTTAGAATTACTTTATTTTTATCACCAAAATTATTTATGAAAGCAAGTAATCTTTAAATATATGAAAGCATCAACTAAAAGATTATTAGTATTACTTAGTTCGGCTGTTTTGATATTTGTAACATTTATTATTTATGTTGGTTTATTAAAACCAGAATATGACAATATTCAAGAATTAAGAGGAGATGTTGCGTCTCGTGTAGATTTTCACGAAGAGCAGTTTCAAGCAGTTGATTATGTAAATAATTTATATGAAAAAAATAAAATTAGTATAGAGCAAATACAAAACGATTTATCCTTAGCCTTGCCTGACCAAGAGGAAGTTGCTGATGTTGTTTATCAGATTCAGCGAATTTCTTCTTTGAATAATATAGTTATTGAATCGATAAATTTAAATAAACTATCCATTCAACAAAGTGTGTCTAAAAATCCGCTCATTAAAAGATACGGAACTCTTGAAGTTAGCTTGAAGCTAAGCGGGACATATGCGTCTTTTAAAGAATTACTTAGATTTTTGGAAAACAATATAAGAATAATGGATGTGAAAAATATTAGAGTATATCAGATTAATGATCTAGAAAAAAATATCTTTAATTACGAATTAGTCGTTGATACTTATTATCAAATTAAATAATTATGGCAATTATAATATCTCAAGAAAAAAAACAATTTAACTGGATGCCGTTTTTGATAGTTGGTATTTTATTGGTCTTTATTGTAATAGGCTCGTATTTTCTTTTTTTCACTGAGGTTCCTTTGATTGAATACATTACTCCTTCTAGCCAAAAAACAATTTCTGATATTTCTACTATTGAAAGCGAACAATTTAAATCTGACCTAGATTTTGCTAAAAAAGAACTTCAAAGCAAAGTAAAACAAGGGATTGGAGGACCAGTGTCTTCGGGAGACTCTGGGATAATACAAGGGAAAAGTAATCCTTTTATGAGTTTTTAATTAAATAATCATTAAATCAAATGGATCCAAAAGTTTTATTAGAAAATTTGGTAACAAAAAATATTATTGACAAAGAAGGTTCAGACAAGATTCTTAGAGAATCTTTTTTAACTCAGAAAGGCATAGAGGAAATTATTTATAATAAACGTTTAATAGACGAAACTGTATTAGCTGAAGCCAAAAGCCAACTTTTAAAAGTGCCTTTTAAAAAAGTAAAAGTAGATGAAGTTGATAAGGAGGTTTTGCAATACATTTCTGAGGATGTGGCTAGAACATATAAAATGGTACCGCTTTCTAAAACAGACGAAATGTTGGTTGTAGGAATGGTTAATCCCGATAACGAAAAAGCGCAAAATGCTTTAAAATTTGTTGCCAAACGTTTACAGATAAATCTTGGAATATTTTTAATAACTTTTGGAGATTACGATATTATTTTAAGGAAATATTCTCCATTTAAAGATGAAGTAGCTATGGCTATCAAATCTTTAAATTTAAAAAATATTAAGAGCGAGTCTTCTGAAAAATTAATTCAACTTGAACAAAAAGTTTCTGTTACCGAAGAAGCTCCAATAATAAAAATTGTGGCATCAACTCTTAAGGAGGCCGTTAATCAAGGAGCTTCGGATATTCATTTTGAACCAGGAAGATTTTCTATGAGAGTGAGGTTTAGAATTGATGGCGATTTGCGGGAAACGACGCAAATGCCACCAGAATTGCATCAGCCAATAATTTCTAGAATTAAGGTTATGGCCAATTTAAAAATTGACGAGACTCGTATTCCTCAAGATGGCAGGTTTAGAACTGTGGTTTTCGGTCGTGACATAGATTTTCGTATATCCACTTTTCCGACTCCTGCTGGAGAAAAAGTGGCTATTCGTATTTTGGATTCAACGGTTGGACTTAAAGGGCTGGACGAATTAGGTTTAATGGGAAAAAATTCTGATATGGTAAAAGAAGCCATAAGCAAGCCTTATGGAATGATTCTTATAACTGGTCCAACAGGATCGGGTAAGACAACAACTCTTTACGCTCTTTTACAAATTTTAAATGAAGATAAAGTTAATATAGTAAGCTTAGAAGATCCCGTTGAATATTACATAGAAGGGATAAATCAATCTCAAGTTAAACCTGAGATTGGTTATACTTTTGCTGCTGGGTTAAGGCAAATTTTAAGACAAGATCCCGACATCATAATGGTTGGTGAAATTCGTGATAGCGAGACTGCTTCGTTAGCTGTTCATGCCGCGCTTACAGGACATATAGTTCTTTCTACTTTGCATACTAATAATGCTATTGGAGTTATTCCTAGGCTTATAGATATGGACGTAGATTCTTTTTTAATTCCTTCCTCATTGAATTTAGTTATTTCGCAAAGATTGGTTTCTAAGCTTTGCGAAAAATGCAAAAAAGCTGAAGAGGTTCCTGCTTCAGTTGCGGAAATAATTAAAAAAGAATTGGATAAATTACCAGATTCTATTAAGTCTTCTATTAAAGCAAAAGAACCATTTACTATTTATAAACCAGTTGGATGTTCAGCTTGTAAAAACAAAGGTATATCTGGAAGAGTAGGTTTGTTCGAAATTTTACAAATGACTAAAGAGTTAGAAAAAATTATAAATACAGAAATGTCAGAAGCAAAAATTTTAGAAGAAGCAAAAAGACAGGGAATGATAAGTCTTAGACAAGACGGCATTCTTAAGGCATTAGAAGGATCTGTTGGTATCGATGAGATTTTAAGAGAAACATCAGAATAATGGTATAATTAAAACAATATAATTTATTATAATTAACATTACATAATATGGTTGATCCAGTATCTTACAAACAAAGATTAAATGATTTATTACTTATTACGGCTAAGCAAGGCGCTTCTGATTTACATCTTTCTGTTGGACGTAGACCAATTTTAAGGATAGACGGTGTTTTAATCGGACTTCAAAAAGAGTCTATATTATCTCCCGATGATGTTGAGGGATTGATTTTAAATCTTTTGACGCCAGAACAGAAAGAAGTTTTTTTGAGAGATAAACAATTAGATTTCGCTTTTTCTTTTGAGGACAAAGCGCGGTTTAGGTGTAATGTTTTTTTTCAACGTGGATTTATGTCAGCTGCCCTAAGGCTTGTTCCCGCAGAAATAAAAACTGTAGAGGATTTAAATTTGCCTTCTATTCTTCATGATTTTACCAAACTTTCTCAAGGTTTTATATTAATAGTGGGTCCTGCAGGGCAGGGAAAGTCTACTACTTTAGCATCTCTTCTTGACGAAATTAATCATCAAAGAACAGATCATATTATTACAGTTGAAGATCCTATTGAATATTTATTTGTTCAAGATAGGTGTGTTATTTCTCAAAGAGAAGTTGGAATAGACACACCATCGTTTGATAAGGCATTAGGAAGTGTTTTGCGCCAGGATCCAGACGTTATTATGGTAGGAGAAATGCGTGATAGCGCGTCTATTGGCACTGCTATGACTGCAGCGGAAACTGGACATTTAGTTTTTTCCACTCTTCACACTAATTCGGCTGCACAAACTATTGATAGAATTATAGATAGTTTTCCGCCTAATCAACAAGGACAAATAGTTTCTCAATTATCTTCTACATTAGTTGGCATTGTTTCTCAACGACTTATTCCTAGAATTGACGGAGGAAGAATTCCTGCTTATGAAATAATGTTAGTTAATTCTGCTGTTAGAAATTTAATAAGAGAAAGAAAATCTTATCAAATTGATATAGTTATTGAAACTAGTATGCAAGAGGGTATGACTACATTAAATAGATCATTAGTTAACTTAGTCAGAAAAAAGCAAATCTCTCTTGAAAATGCCGAACGCAATTCTCTCAATTCTTCTGAATTAAGAATTCTATTAGAAAGATCATAAAAAATTAAAAATTGAAAAATCAAAATGGAAAATGACAATGCAAAGTTAAAAAATAAGCGATCAACCCCTCCCTCTGTCATTCCAAACTTGATTTGGAATCCAGTTCTTCTTTGTACTTGT
>JAHILT010000040.1 GCA_018896875.1 Patescibacteria group bacterium | reverse complement strand
GGTAGCGTTGAGAATATTATGAAGAAATTCAAATTCTGGGATGAACATCATTAATTATTGAGTTTCCACGCAACGCCTGCAACTTACAAAAATATTTATAAAAAATACTCTGGAGAGTTTAGTAAGATGGAAGGTGATGTTTTGTTCAAAGAAATTTCTGATTTAGCATATATTTTATATGCTTTAGAATCACAACAAGAAATTAGATAAAATGAATCCCATTAATTTTCTAAGTTTGTATAATGCTCATAATTTGAATTCTAAAAACATACCCTTTTTGTTGCAAATATATCAAAGAAAACACTTCTAATTGATTTCCTATATAAAAAGGTCGTACAATGCAATTTGTACGACACTTTAGAAAAATTTAAATAATTTGATGTTTTGAGTGTTAGAAAAGGAGGTGATCAACTTCTTTAAAGAATTAGAAACAGAATTAAAGATAAGAGGTTATAGCAGCAAAACAATAAGTTCGTATATTTATGAAAATAAAAAATTTCATGATTTTTTGAACAAGGAAAAAAGTGAGTATCAAAAATCTTTATTATCAGCTAAAGGTAGAACACCACAAGATGTCACAAAGCAAGATATAAGGCGATATCAGGCATTTCTCACAGCAGATAAGGGTCTAAAGCCTGCTACTGTGAATCTGATATTATCAGCTTTAAAATTCTTTTATGTAGATGTTCTGAAGATGGACGTTTTCCAAGATGTTAAAAGACCTAAAAAGGAACAAAAATTGCCTGTTGTGCTTACAAAAGATGAAATAAGGCAAATGATTGAGGATACTAAGAATAAAAAGCATAGGCTGCTTATTGAGTTTATGTATGGTTCTGGATTAAGAGTTAGTGAGGCTGTGAATTTTAAGATAAATGATTTAGATCTTAATGAAAAGATAAATATGGTTAGAAGTGGTAAAGGGGGGAAAGATAGAAGGATTATTCTTCCTAATAGGTTGAGAAAGAAGTTAGGTCATTATTTAAAAAAAAGAAAGGATAAAAATCAATATGTTTTTCATTATAAAGACAGCCATTTAAGCACAAGGCAGGCTCAGAGAATAGTAAAACAAGCTGGATTAAGAGCAGGAATAAAGAAAAAAGTGTTTTGTCATGCTTTAAGGTCTAGTTTTGCTACACATCTAATTGATTCCGGAATTGATATTAGGAAGGTACAGGTGTTATTAGGACATGACCAGATTTCTACTACTCAGATTTACACAGAAGTATCTAATGAGGGATTAAAGGATATTACAAGTCCCCTTGATAAGCTTTAATTTTTTCACATAATATGGTAAATCAAAATGAAAAAATATAAAGGAATATCAAAGCACTTGAAGAATAAAGTCTTAGCTCGAGATAAATATACATGCCAAAAGTGTAAAACTGAGGACAAGACTAGGAGTAAATTTGAAGTTCATCATGTTAATCCTAAATACAAGGGTGGTGAAGACAAAGAAGAAAATTTAATCACTTTGTGTTATATCTGTCATCGTTATGCTCCAAATTCTATTGAAGAATTTAATGAATATATGTCTTCTGAATTAGATGGTATGACTGATACTCTAATAAAAACTTGGAAAAAATTTATTAATTCAAAAGAAGGTAAGGAATTAACAAAGGAAATAAATGGCTAATTTTTTACTATTTTATTTATTTTCCATATTGAAAAATATTACAAAACCTATGGCTAAAACTTTTAATCAAAGATTAAAGAATGTAATAGAAATATGAGATAAAAGTTTTAAGCAAAGATTAAAGGTTTTTACAGTGTTTTTTGCTCTATGCAGCAGATGTTTTGTTTTGCCTGGACTCTTTTAAAGTCTATGTCTATTTTTAAGTGGGCTTTGCCGTCTATAAAAGTTTTTATTAGTGGAATGCCTTTTCCAATCATATTCATGATATAGTTTCCAACTAATGTTTCTGAAAGCATTAGTTTTCTGGCTATTTCTGTGTATGTAGATCCACGACTTTGATCTTCTAAAGTGTATAAAACTAAGAAGACTTCTTTTTCTTTAGTATTTAATTGTTGAATATTAAAGGTAGGTTCTTTTTCAACATGGAAATTTGAATTTTCCTGGAGAAATAGTTGGATTTGATCTAATCTTGAATTAATCTTATCTATTTTTTTGTCCAATTCATTCATGAATTCAGAATTTGATTGAATTTCAGTTGTGTTTTCGTTTATAGTTGTTAAATGATCATCAAGTTCTTCTTTTACTTCTTTTATTATAGTTCTAACGTCAATGTTTGTGAATTTGTATAGTGGAACCTCTTTTTCTTTATGAATCTAAATCACCCCAACTTTAAGTTTTTTAGAAAGGGGTTATTTATATATTTTTGTATTTTGGGATGGATATTATGTTGATGTTGAAAATAATTTTATCGACGATGAATTGTTATTTGTTTATACTGGTATAGCTTTTCCTTATTCTGTCTAATAACTCCTATAGAATCATCGTTTTCTACTTCTTCTAGGATCCTGTAGAAAGATGATTTAGAGCACAAACCTTGTTCTTCTACTACTATTTCTCTTAGTTGTAATGCTGATACTTTTTCGTATTTTCTTATTAAAGATAATAGGAAATTCTTTATATAGTCTTTTGAGTGCTTGGTTATTCGTTTTATAATCTTCTCTTTTATACTTAATTTTGAAGGGATTCTTTCAATTCTTGTGTGCAAGTATTCTACTTTGTTTTTGATTGGCTGCTGAGAGACTTTTAGCTCTTCTACTTTGTCATTTAGCTCTTTTATCCTTGTTAATACTGGTTCATATGAGTAATAAGCTTCTAGGATCTTTTTTAGTTCTTCAGGGGAGCGTGGCATGTATTTTAGCTGTAGATTTAGGTCTCGAATTGCCTCTTCCTGATCGTTGTTTTTGTGCTGGATATCAGCTAAAGTTCTTTGTTGTTCCTGGATTAAGGATTGTTGCTGTTGGTTTAATTTTTGAATATATTCCAGCCATTGGAATATTACTGTTGTGTCATTTTTAACATTTTTGAAAGAAGATTGAAGCATAGAATGTAATTGTAAAAGCCCTTTTTCAAACTTATTTTTTTTCATTAAAAACATGTTAACAGAAATGAAAATAAAGAAAGTATATAAATTTTATGGTTTTTTGGGACTATTCTGGGACTATCCTAGGACTATGTTGGGAATGTAATTGGAATTATTGTCGATGATAAGGTATTCAGGAATGGGAATTAAATGGGACTATGGTGGGACAGTCCTGGGAATATGGTGGGAATGATGATTTTTTGTGTATTTTGGTGAAATTTTAGGAAAAGTTTTTGAAAACCGAAGGTTTTTAACATCGTTTGGAAATTGAAAATTTCCAAAAGTTTTTATAGTTCATTAAATTAATTTGTATAAAATTGAAAATAAAATTTTTGTAAAACAGAATTCAATAAAAAAAAAAAAATCGATATCAAAATTAATTAAAATTAAATACTGATCCAAAATGAGTAAAAAATTGTCCAAATCTAGGTTGGGTATCCTATTAAGTGATTTAAAAGGGTTTTCTGAGCCTAATGTGAGAGTAGAGCAGTATAGTACAGATCCAGAGATAGCAGCAGAAGTATT
>JAHILT010000039.1 GCA_018896875.1 Patescibacteria group bacterium | reverse complement strand
GATATGAACACACCAATTTAATATTAGTTGGTGTGTTTTTCGCATTATTACCCGATGGATTAATTATTCTTTCTTATTATGCTAAAAATATAAATAAAATTCCCAAATCAATAAATATTATATTCAAATTTTTAAAAAGCCATGAAATTTTTCATAAAAAAATACATTCCAAAATCAGTTCTAAACACACAGCTATAATATGTCAAACAATAATAATTATTTTCTTAATTATAAATATTTTGTTTTTTTCTTAAAATGAAATTTGCATAGAAAATAAAGTAGTTTATAATAAGCACATGGATCCCACACATAATAAAAACTTAATTTTTAGTTCTGTGTAGGATGGTCGTATAGTTTAAAATTATAAAATAAATATTAATAAAACAACAAAGGCAGAGAAAGTTTCGTTTTTAATTTTTTAAAAAACACTTTCCAATCTTTGTTATGTGTGGGATGGATGCAATAATGAAATCAGAAATATTCTTTTTTATAAGTGCTATTGC
Source organism: Patescibacteria group bacterium (assembly GCA_018896875.1). Lineage (GTDB taxonomy): Bacteria > Patescibacteriota > Minisyncoccia > UBA6257 > 02-FULL-45-10c > JAHILT01. The sequence continues at coordinate 1,861 of JAHILT010000039.1, read as the reverse complement.
TGTAATAGGATTGTCTTTGCTTTTCGCAATAATTTCTGTGTACTTGATAAGAATATTTAAAAATATTGATGAAATATCTAAAGACAGTAAAGAAGAAGCTAAATTAATCAAAGAAGACATCTCTGATTTAAGAACGAATATCAGAACAGAAGGATGGAAATTAAAAAACTTATTAAAATTTTTTAATAAATTAAAAGGGCGCCGTCCAAAATAAATTTTGGGCGAGCCTCGCCCAGTTGTTGGGCGGGGAAAAAATAGCTTTTAAAAATATAATTAAAAACCCTCCTTCGGGCGGGCAAGTAAAAAAAATAAAATGAAGAAACGTAATAAAAAAATAATAGCTAAAACTGGTATAGGATTAGCGGCCGCAGCTATTGCTACAAGCGCTGGCGCTTATTTCTTATATGGGAAAGATGGCGATAAAAATAGAAAGAAAATAAAAGGATGGATGCTTAAGGCAAAAGGTGAAATTTTGCAAGAATTAGAGCATATGAAAAACGTAGACGAAAAAACTTATCACGAATTAATTAATACTGCAGCTTCAAGATATAAAATTCTTAAAAATGTAAACAACAAAGAATTATTTATTTTAGCTAAAGAACTTAAAGACCACTGGCAACACATTAAAAAGGCTTCTATGGCAAAACCTAAAAAGAAAGTAGTCCCTTCGGCTAAGCTCAGGGCAAGTAAGAAAAAAGCTACAAAAAAAACTACTAAGAAAAAGTAATATGCGAATACGCATAGAATAATACAAATCTACGAATATATACAAATATCACAAATAAAGAGTTAAAAATTAGAATTTGTATCATTCGAGTCCGTCTGCGGATTTGTAGATTAGTGTTATTTTTATTTCCTTAATGCACCTTTTAATATTTTCTTTCTAATCCTTAAACTCTTAGGGGTTACTTCTAATAACTCATCTTCACCAAGATATTCTAAGTGTTGTTCTAAGCTCATTAATCTAGGAGGAATTAAGTCATTAGTAACAGCATCTGTTTTAGCTCTAAAATTAGTAAGTTGTTTTTGCCGACAGACATGTACGGCCAAATCCATAGCTTTAGCATTTTGACCAACCACTTGACCCTCATAGACTTTAACTCCTGGACCAACAAACATCTCAGCGCGTTCCTGAGCAATCAAAAGACCATAGGCAGTAGTAGTGCCAGTTTCATGAACTATTAAAGATCCGTGTGGATTAATTTTAAGATCATTAACAAATGGAATATATCCAGAAAAAAGAGCATTAATTATTCCTGCACCTTTTGTTTTAATCATAAATTCGTTTCGAAAACCAATAAGTCCTCTAGTAGAAATATTAAAATGAAAAAATGAGATTCCATTTTCTACACTCATATTTTTCATTTGACCTTTTCTATTATTCATATTCTCTATAATCATTCCTGAATAATTTTCTGGGGCTTCTATCCAAACATCTTCAGCTGGTTCTGTCGTTTTTTCTCCTTCTTTTCTTAAAATAACTTCGGGCATAGATACCTGAAATTCATATCCATCACGTCTCATCTTTTCAATTAATATACCAAGATGCAATTCTCCTCTTCCACTTACAATAAATTCATCTGTTGATTTTCCCACTTCAACTTGCAAAGACACATCATTATCCAATTCTTTTTCTAGTCTTTCTTTTAAATTTCTAGAAGTACAATATTTTCCTTCTTCTCCAGCAAATGGAGAATTATTAACGCTAAAAATCATTTTTACAGTTGGCTTTTCAATATTAATAGGAGGAAGAGGATTTGAATTATCTACATCGGTTATAGTGTCTCCAATATTTATATTTTCTACGCCACTAATAGCAATAATGTCTCCTGCTTCAGCTTCTAAAACTTCAACCTTATTT
>JAHILT010000038.1 GCA_018896875.1 Patescibacteria group bacterium | reverse complement strand
AAGTTGAAAATTCCAAGGCTTGCTGACGAGCTAGTAGTTTATACTACAGCGAGGAAGCATAACACAGAAATTTTCAATCTTAGTCCGCAACCCGAAGGGATACTGTAAATTTATATCCATAACATCGTCGCTCGTCGGAAATATAGCTAAAGCTATGAATTTCCTCCTTGCTTCTTGTTCTGAATAAAATTTACAAGTATCGCGTTGGAAATTATCACAAATATAGATTCTGTAGATTTATAAACTCTATTAAATAAATCTACATTATTGATTAATATATATAATTAAGGATTAAAAAGCAAACCATAGTAAATGTAAAATGTAAATCTCAAAAATCAAAATGACAATTTAAAATCTAAAATAACAAAGAAATTAAGACTTAAAAAACAAAAAAGACAAATGAAATTATTTATTTTTTTCTAGAAATCAAGATTTTTTCTTATTCTAAATTTTAAATTTTGTATTGCCTGCCTCGCAGTGAGCTTCGCTCTACTACTGGGGTCATTTTCCATTTTGATCTTTCAATTTTTAATTTTAATATGTTGTTTTTTAGCTTTAAAAAGACTATACTAGAATAGTAAATTAGCCACTAGAAAGTTAGCCATTAGTTAATTCAAAGGAGTTAATAGAGGACTAACTACCGAAGAATAGAAATTAACGACTAGTTATTAGAATTGTGATTTTACTAATCTCTAACTACTAGTCGCTAGTGGTTGTTTTTACTAGTCGCTAGTGGCTAATAACTAATTACTATTTTTTATGATCATAAATTGGTACGGAGAAGGTTGCTTTAAAATTCAAATGGGAGACTTCACTTTGGTGACGGATTCTTTTGATAGCAAGCTTGGCTTAAATCCTGCTAGGGGAAAATTTGACGTGTCTTTAAAAACAATTTCAGCTTGGCCGATAAAAGAAGAGAAGGAAGAAGATAGCGCGGTTTTAATTGGTCCAGGGGAATATGAAATTAAAGGTTTTGAAATAAAAGGAATATCTTTAAAAAAGCAATCTTCTGACAGTTTTTTTAAAACTATTTATTTGGTTAAAATTGAAGATACTACTTTGTGTTTTTTGGGACATATTTCAGATTACCCTGATGAAAATGTTTTAGAAGAACTTGAATCTATTGATATTCTTTTCATACCAGCAGGAGGCACACCTTTTATAAAGCAAGAATTAGCTGCCAAATTAGTTAAACAAATAAATCCTAAAATTATAATCCCAACATTTTTTAAGGTTCCTGGATTAAAAAGACAAACAGCAAGCATAAAAGATTTTGCAGATGATTTAGGCATAAAACCAGAACAAGAAGACAAGCTAACTATCAAGAAAAAAGATTTAATTGTCTTAAAATCAACTAAGCTTGTTCAATTAAAAGTATAATGTTAAAAAAGTATTTAAAAAAAATTCAAAGTTTTGACGAGGACAGAAAAAAAATAATAATGATAATTGGGGTTCCCATAGTAATGATAATTGTAGTTTTTGTCTGGTTAGCGTATGCTGATTTTGGACAGAAAGAAGAAGTTAAAGAAAACGTTAAAGAAGAAAAAATATCCGATTTTGAAGTTTTTAAAAAAGGTTTAAATATTACTCTTGTAGAGCTTCGGTCTCTTTTTGGAGATTTAAGAGAAAAAATAAAGCAAAGCAATTCTTTTGATATAGAAGTACAAGAAAACATAAAATAAATTTATAATTTACAATGAGTTTCTAATTAATCAATCTTTTAATCTCAAATTTGTAGCATTCGAATATTATTTGTAGATTTGTATTATATATATGAAAAAAGAAAAAGATCCTAAAAAAATAAATAAATCTGGAGGTTTTGATTCCAAGATACAAAATCAAGAAATTATAGCTGAATTAAAAGAGTGTTATTTAGATTATGCAATGTCGGTTATAGTCTCAAGAGCTCTTCCGGATGTGAGAGATGGGCTTAAGCCTGTGCAGAGAAGAATATTGTGGGCAATGTGGAATATGGGTATATCTTCTTCTGCCAAGTTTATGAAATCAGCGCGCGTAGTTGGAGAAGTTCTTGGTAAATATCATCCTCATGGCGATAGTTCTGTTTATGAGGCTATGGTTCGTATGGCCCAGGATTTTTCTTTACGTTATCCATTAGTACGAGGCCAAGGAAATTTTGGCTGTTTTACGAAGGACACAAAAGTTAAACTGGTTGACGGCCGCGATTTAAGCTTTGAAGATTTAATCAAAGAATACAAAGAGGGGAAAAAGAATTATACATACACGGTTAATTCGGTGGGATTAATTTCGGTTGCTGAAATTAAAAATCCAAGACTGACTAGAAAAGATGCTGAAATCATGAAAGTTATTCTGGACAACAAAGAAGAAATTAAGTGTACCCTTAATCATTTATTTATGACAAAGAGTGGTGTCTATAAGGAGGCGAAAGATTTAAATCCAGGCGAATCATTAATGCCCTTATATGAGAAATTGTCGGAAAAGACTGATCGTCTGAATCGCGAGGGTTATAATTTAATATATCAAAACAAAATTGACGAATGGGTTCCGTCGCATCATTTAGCTGATAATTATAATTTGACCATCAAAAAATATTCAAAAAAAGAAGGGAGAGTAAGGCATCATCTAGATTTTAATAAACTTAATAATAGTCCTGATAATATACAAAGAATAGACTGGGGAGAACACTGGCATGTTCATTATGAGCAGGCTGCTAATTTGCATAAAAATAAAGAATATAGAGAAAAGATTGCCGAAGGAAGGAGAAAGTTTTGGTCTAATTCCGTTAATAGGGCCGAATATGCCAAAAGAATGTCTGAACGAAATTTGAAAAATTGGCAAAATTCTGAATACAGAATAAAAATGAGCAAATTTTTAAGTGTGGTTAATAAAAAATATATTCAAAATCATCCAGAAAGAAGAATTGAAATTTCTAAACAAGCGACACAAACATTTAAAAGACTATGGCAAGATCCAGTTTACAGAAAGCTATTTCATGAAAAAATCGTTAGTGCGAATAAAAAAAGAATTTCTAATAATACTGGCAAGGTTAAGTTTCTCAAGATTTGTAGAGAAGTTTTAAAAGAATATAAAATTTTAAATCAAGATTTATATGAGCAGAAAAGATGCATAATTTATAATTATGGACGCGCCACTTCTTGGCAAACCGGTATACAAAAATATTATAATAATGATAAAAAGATTTTACTTAATGCCTTAAATAAAAATCACAAAGTTATAAAAGTGGAGTTTTTAAATCAGAGAGAGGATGTTTATGATTTAACAATAGAAAAAAGTCATAATTTTGCTTTGGCTGCGGGGATTTTTGTTCATAATTCAGTAGATGGAGATTCTGCGGCAGCTATGCGTTATACCGAAGCTAAACTATCTAGTATCTCTGAGAATCTTTTGCTTGATATTGAAAGAGAAACGGTAAATTGGGCGCCTAATTATGACGAGACTAGAACAGAGCCAAAGGTTTTGCCAGCCAAGATTCCTAATCTTTTACTTAATGGAGCAGTAGGCATTGCTGTAGGAATGGCTACTAATATTCCTCCTCATAATTTAGGAGAAATTATTGATGCTATAGGGGAAATTATAGATAATCCCAAAACCAGTTCTGAGGAATTAATGGAGTTTATAAAAGGTCCAGATTTTCCTACTGGTGGAATCATATATGATAAAAATGCCATCAAACAAGCTTATACGACTGGACGAGGAGGTGTTACTATGCGTGGAAGAGCGGAAGTAAAAGAATCTGCTAAAAGACATTATATTGAAATCACAGAAATTCCTTACCAGGTTAATAAGTCTGAATTTATAATAAAAATAGCTGAGCTTGTAACTAGTAAAAAAATTCAGGGGATAAAGGATGTACGCGATGAATCTGACAAGGATGGTATCTCTGTAGTAATTGATCTTAAAAACGATGCTAATCCGCAGAAAATTTTAAATCAACTTTATAAATTTACCGACCTTCAAAAGAATTTTAATTTTAATATGGTGGCATTGATTGACGGCATTCAACCACAAGTTCTTTCTATTAAAGAAATTTTAGTTGCTTATATTAATCATAGAAAAGAAGTAACAAAAAGAAGAGCAGAATTTGATTTAAAAAAAGCAGAAGAGAGAGCCCATATTTTAATGGGACTAAACAAAGCATTAGGAAGTATAGACAAGATTATTGCTCTTATTAAAAAATCAGCTGACAAAGAAGCAGCTCATAAAAACTTAGTTATTAAGTTTAAATTTTCTGCTATTCAAGCTAGCGCTATTTTAGAAATGAAACTTCAGGCGTTGGCTTCCTTAGAACATAAAAAAATTAAAGATGAATTGGAAGAAAAAAAGAAAATAATTGAAAGTTTAAAATCCTTATTAAGTAGTCCTAAAAAGATTTTATCTCTTATTAAAAAAGAGCTTTTAGAGATGAAAGAAAAGTATGGCGATGAAAGAAAAACAAAAGTTATATCTTCTGGACTAGAAGATTTTAGCGAAGAAGATCTTGTTCCTAAAGAAGAAACAATAATTTCTATGTCTGATAATGGCTATATTAAGCGTGTGGCGCCATCAAGTTTTCGCTCTCAGAAGCGTGGAGGTAAGGGATTAATTGGATCTCAGGTTGCCGAAGAAGATTTCTTAAATAGGTTTATATTTACTAACACTCACGATAATATTTTATTTTTTACAGAAGAAGGCAGAGTATTTCAAACTAAGGTGTATGAAATTCCAGAAGCTAGCCGAATAGCCAAAGGAAGATCTCTTCATAATTTTTTAGAAATTCCCGTAGAAGAAAAAATAGCATCAGTTGTTTGCTATTCTGATGATAAGAAGGAAGCATCAAAATTTTTAGTGATGGCAACTCAAAATGGAATTATTAAAAAAACAGCTTTGTCTGATTTTATTAATGTAAGAAAAACAGGGATTAGGGCTATTAATCTTAAAAAAGGAGATGCATTACAATGGGTTAAACTTTCTTCTGGTAATGATCAAATTATTTTAGCTACAGCTTTAGGGCAAGCAATTAGATTTAAAGAGTCTCAAATTAGACCTATGGGGAGAACAGCCTCTGGCGTGAAGGGGATTCGTTTGAAAAAAGGAGACAATCTTATTTCTTTGGCTATTATTGAAGAAAAATTTAGCCCAGACACTAGCATTTTAACTGTTACAACTAGTGGTTTTGGCAAGAGAACTAAAATTTCACAATATAAAGTGCAGGCTCGTGGTGGCTCTGGTATTAAAACAGCTAAAATTAATTCAAAAACTGGAAATATTGTTGCTTCAATATTAGTGAATGAAGAACGGGAACTTCTAGTATTATCTATCAAGGGTCAAATAATTAGAATACAACTTTCTAGTGTGCGATTGGCTGGTAGGGCAACACAAGGCGTAAGAATTATGAATTTAAATTCTGGCGATAATATCGCTGGAGCGATTTGTTTTTAATTGCTTTACTAATTATCTTTTCGGAAACAGCATAATTTTATTGCTATAAAATTTGCTTCGCTCTCGGCGCGAAAGCGCCTCCGAGATGTTCCTCAAAGACAATTGGCAAAGCAAATGTTTATTTTGTAAAATGTCTGTTTTGTAATAGTTTTTTGTTTACGGTATAATTTAGTTTAATGGAGCAGAAATTTAATTTTTCTAAACCCCAAATCATAGTTATTAGCATTATAAGTTTAATAGCGTTTATTTTTATTGGAATTTTTACGGGTGTTTTGCCTGGAGGGAGAGAAAAAAAAGTTGCTCCACCTCAAATGGATTTAGTAATATGGGGAGTTGTTGATGAAGCAAGTGCTTTTAACGCTAGCTTGATAGCTTATAGTAAGCTTCAACCTAATATAAGAGTAACGTATAAAAAAATAGAAGAAGCTAGTTATGAACATGAATTAATCAATGCATTAGCTGCTGGTAAAGGACCTGATATTTTTATGGTTGATAATTCTTGGTTGCCAAAACATTCCGATAAAATGGCGCCTATGTCTGCGGAAAAATTAAGCTTTACTCAACTAAGATCTTTATTTCCAGAAACAGTAGAAAAAGATTTCGTTTGGAAGGATTCTATTTTTGCCCTTCCTTTATATATAGATAGCTTAGCGCTTTTTTATAATCAAGATATTTTTGATAATTATGCTATTGCTGTTCCTCCCTCTGATTGGTTAGAATTTAAAAATTTAATTCCTAAACTCAGAAAAATTGATACTAATGGTAATATTACAAGAGCTGCTGCAGCGATAGGCGGGTCTGAAAAAACCATACATAATGCTGCTGATATTTTAAGTCTTTTAATGCTTCAAGCTGGTGCAGAAATGACAACAGAGAATTTTACTAGTGCTAGTTTTATTTCTTCAATAAAAGGTGGAGAACCTGGTTTACAATCTTTGGATTTTTATACAAAATTTGCCGACCCAAATGATTTGTATTATACGTGGAATGAAAGTATGCCATACTCTTTAGATTCTTTTGCTCAAGGGAAAACTGCTATGATTTTTGAATATGCTTCTCAAAAAGAAATTTTAAAAACCAAAAATCCTTTTTTGAAAATAAAAATCTCACCTATGCCTCAACCAAAGACTAATGAGCAAACAGCTATTAATTATGCTAAATATCAAGGACTAGCTGTTTCTAAATATGCGGTGTATCCAGAATGGATTTGGGATTTAGTGATTTATTTAACTACCGATAAGGAAGTTGCGGAAAATTATTTAAAAAACACTAATCATCCGCCAGCGCTTAGGACTTTAATACAAAAGTATTCTGATGATCCAGAGATGGGTGTTTTTGCTAAACAAGCTTTAACAGCCAAATCTTGGCTAAAGCCAGACGAAGACAAAACAAGACTTATTTTCTCACAAATGATTGAGGCTGTTGTTTCTAAGCAATTAGAGAATTATGATGCGCTTAGCCAAGCAGAGAGAGCAGTGTCTGATTTAATAAAACAAGTAAGAGAAGAACAGTTTTAAAATGAGCAATGCATTAAAAAATACAAAGTCCCGTAGTGAGCTTCGCTCTACTACTGGGGGGAAATATTTAATTTTAATGATGACCGTTTTGTTGGCAGGATTTATTTTTAGTTCTGCTCAAGTTGTTTTTGCGGAAGGAGATGTTTGTGGGGTATCAGGAGAAGGAATATGTAGGATATCTTGTGCTTCTTATGATGATGTTGATTATAATGATACTAATTGTCCGAGCAATGAATTAGGACAAGTATCTCGTGGATCAGGAACAATATCTCATCGGTACGAAACATGCTGTATTCCCACAAAATGTGGATCTAATTATGTCGGAGGAGGAGTATGTAAATCTTCAGGTTCTTGTGGAAGTGGTTCTGTTTCAATAAATACCAGTGATTGCGCTCCTCCTAAGGTTTGTTGCGCATATTCAAGAGCCAGTGAAACACCCAGCTGGAATGATAGTATTTTTCCTAACGACGAAGAGAATATTTTTACAGGAGAGAAAGATGTCCTAGGTGAATATTCAGACGAAACAGAAGGGAAGGGATTAGTGCCTGACTGTGAAGGTGTTAATTGTTCTTTATGTGATCTTTTTCAACTTATTAAAAACATAATTAATTTTTTAACAAAAGTAGTTTTTGCTTTAGCAACTGCTTTTATTGTTTGGGGAGCGATTGAAATAATGATTGCTGGAGGATCAGAAACTAGAATAACTAGCGGAAGAGGACGAATAACAACTGCGATTTTTGGCATTGTTATTACCCTAGGAGCTTGGTTGCTTATTGGAACTATTCTTCAGGTTTTGACAGGTTCGTCTTCCAAGCTTCCGTGGAATGAAATTGAGTGTTCTTCGGAGCCGATAGGGGCAAGAGCTCTTCCAAAGTCCGAAGAAGGAAACAATTTTGCCTGTATAAGCCAAGGAGGAACATGTCAAAATATAAAAACGACTACTTGTGAGGGTGATAATTGGAAGCCTAATTTGTGTTTGTCTTCTGAGTATAAAAAAGATTTTAATATAAAGTGTTGCATACCACTCAAAAAAGATTCTAACAAGGAAGATTCAAAATTTTCTCATGATCCGTCTTCTTGCAAAAATTTAGGCGGAGAATGTAAATCAGATTGTGATTTTCCGTCTGTTATTTTAAGTACAAACAAAGAAGTATGTTCAGTCGGCGTATGTTGTAACGTTGCAAAAGAATAGATTAAATAAATTTTAAATTTAGGTTATATTAAGTTATAATATTAAGGCATGAAAACAAAACTATTAATAATCACTTTTACACTTGTTTGTTGCACTACATTGTTTTTTGTTAATAATGGAGGATCAATCGTGAATACAAACGGAATAAATATTACTCAGGCGGCCGAGAAAGTAAGCAGTATTAATATTCCTAACCCCTTAAAAGTAACAAGTATTTCTGCGCTAATAGATAGAATTGTTGATTATGTTATTGGGATAGCTTCAATAATTTTACCTTTAGTTATAATTTTTGGAGCTTATCAAATGATATTTAGCGGAGGGAATATAGAAAAAGTTATTTTAGGGAGGAAAACTATAACTTATGCTATTATAGGTTTTGCACTTATTTTAATTTCCAAGGGAATTGCTATGATTGTAGCGGATATTATGGGAGGTTAAATGGACGTAATTTGTTTTTTATGATAATTTAAAGTTATTAAGATATATTCTTAAATGAAAGGTCGAACGTGTATAGTACAAACTCGTTCATAAATTTAAAAAAATGAAAAATTTAGCTAAAAAAGTTTTAACAGGAATTTTACTTGTTTCTCCGTTTTTTGCCTTTGGAGCAATTGCGACAAATGAGCCAAGAACAAATATTACAAGTTTGGCTGGTATAGAAGGAGTTATAACCAAAATTGTAAACTGGGTTACAGGGTTATTTTTTGTCGCTGCGATGTTGGCCATCTTTTATTCGGCGTTTCTATATTTGACTGCTGCTGGTGATGCTGAACAAATTAAAAAAGCTAAAACCCAATTGATGTATTCTATCTTAGCTATTGCTGTTGCTTTGCTTGCTGGAACAATGAAATATATTGTTCAGAATATATTAAGTTAAGAATTTTTTAAAAATCCCCGCGATATGCGGGGATTTTTGTGTTTAAATGTGCCGAGGGCGGGATTTGCCGCCCAAATTTTATTTGGGCGAGCCTCGCCCAGTTGCACTGGGCGGGAACCCGAATTCAAAATAAGATTTTAGTTTTCTTCTGCCACTGCCCGATTTCCAATAAAGTTCGCGTTTCTTTGCTTTTGCTAATGACTATGTGTTTTCCGTAAAGATAATTATCAAAGGTCTTCTATTTTTTGTGGTATTAACTTTTCCTAAATTATGCTGTTGTAATCTTAATTTTAAATTTTCTGTGTATCCAGCGTATGTTCTTAGGTTTTTTAGACTTTGTAGAATATAAATTGTATACATAGTGCTCCCGAGAGGATTTGAACCTCTACCCTTTGCAGGACATGGTCCTAAGCCATGCGCGTATGCCAGTTCCGCCACGGGAGCATCTTTAAAAATTCTAATATAAATAACAAAATTTAGCCACCCTTTCTTCTCTTACTATGAAAGGCTCCGTGTATTTCTTTTAATTGTTTATTGGTTATATGTGTATATATTTGAGTCGTAGAAATATTGCTATGTCCTAGAAGTTCTTGTACTGATCGGATATCAGCACCATTCATTAATAAATCAGTTGCAAATTGATGGCGAATTTGATGAGGAGTTATATTTTTAGTAATTCCAGCTTTTCTTTTGTAAAAATCAATAAGTCTTTGTGTCGCTCTTGGAGTTATTTTGCCAATCACTTTAGGATTTTTATTTTCTTTTTTCTTAATCTCTTTAGATAAACTTATAAATAAACAGTCTAAAACATCGCTTCTTTTATCTAAATATTTCTTGATAGAATTTTTAGCTGTGTCTGATAAAAAAACAACTCTTATTTTTTCGCCCTTTCCACGTACAGCTATTTCTCCTCTTTCTAAATTAAAATACCGCCCTAAATTACAAAGTTCAGAAACACGAAGTCCCGTTGAAAAAAGTGTCTCTAAAATAGCTTTATCTCTAAGTCCCCTCATTGTGGTTGTATCAGGCGCATTTAAAAGTCTTTCTAATTCTTGATATTCAATTATTTCTATTTGTCTGCGAGTTATTTTAGGAAGTTCTATTTTATCAGGAGATAAAACCTTGTAATCTTTTTTTGCTAAAAACTTTAGGAAAGTTCTTATAGCTATCACATAATAAGACTGAGTTATTCTTTTTAATTTTTTACCATTATTATCTTTTCTAGCCAACCATAATCTAAATTGCATTACTTTATTTATGTCTATATCTTCTACTTTTTTAATATCTCCAAATTTAATAAAAGACTTAAGATAGCGTTCATAATTCTCCCTTGTTTTAATAGATCGGTTTTTTTCTAATTCTAAATAATCCAAGTATTGTTTTAATAAATTATTAATATCATTCATATTTTATATATTAACAAAATATTGTGCGACAGAATAGCCCTTGCGTTTTAATGTAATTTCGTTTATAATTTGTAGGAATTAAAAAATATTACTTATTATGCTTACAACGCGTAAAAAAACGAGCATTATCAAAGAATTTAAAAGACATAACGTTGACACAGGATCCTCTGAGGTTCAAGTTGCTATTTTAACCAAACAGATATTAGAGCTTACAGATCATCTTAAAAAACATCGTAAAGACAATCACTCACGCAGAGGGCTTTTGAAGATGGTTAGTAAAAGAAAAAAACTTTTAAGTTTTTTAGCAGAAGATAAGCCCAAAAAATATAAAGCATTGATTAAGAAATTAGGGTTGAAGGGCTAAAAACGAAACAAATACATGAAACATAAAGAGCAGAGAGTTGGTGTTTTTATTGATATTCAAAATTTATACCATTCGGCTAAAAATCTTTACAAAGCTAGAGTTAATTACAAAGAACTAATTAAAGAGTTAGTAGGTAATAGAAAATTAATACGTTCTATTGCGTATGTAGTTAAAAGCGATAAAACATTAGGAGAAGCGCCTTTTTTTGATGCTTTGACACGTTGTGGACTAGAATTACGAGTAAAGGATTTACAAATTTATGCTGATGGATCAAAAAAGGCTGATTGGGACATAGGAATGGCAGTTGATGCTCTTAGAATGAGTGAATTTTTAGACGTAATTATTTTAGTTACAGGTGACGGAGACTTTATTCCTCTCATAGAATACCTACAATATGGCAAAGGAAGAAGTGTGGAGGTAGCAGCGTTTAGCAAGACAGCATCTTCGCGAATTCAAGAAATAGCTGATGATTTTACAAATATAGAAAAAATTCCAAAAGCATTATTAAAATTAAAAATGTCGTAAAAAAGAAATCAACAAAGTCGTAAAAACAAAAATATAATTAATGTATGAAATTACGAGGTTATATAAAAATATAAAATATTAAATTTTATATTTTTATATAGTTTCGTGCTTTCATAAAAAAATATTATGGAAATAAATAAAAAAGTATTTAGCACAGAGTTTGCTGGCAGACCGTTATCTTTTGAAACTTCTAAAATAGGAGAACAAGCAGACGCAGCTATTATTGGTAAATATGGAGAGACGATAGTTTTAGCCACGGTAGTCATGGGGAAAGAAGACAAAAAAGGCATGGATTATTTTCCATTAATGGTTAACTATGAGGAAAAGTTTTATGCTATAGGAAAAATTTTAGGAAGTAGATTTATGCGTAGAGAAGGAAAGTCTTCTGATAAAGCTGTCTTATCTGGGCGTATAGTAGACAGAACTATTAGACCTCTTTTTAATTCCGCAATGCGTCGTCAAGTACAAGTGGTTATTACTACGCTTCAAATAGATGGATCTAATGACCCAGAATTTATAAGTCTAATGACAGCTTCGGTGGCATTAGCTGTTTCTAGAATTCCTTGGAATGGTCCTGTGGCTGGAGTAAAAATAGCTAAAATAAAAGGAAGTAATGATATTATAATTAATCCAACTATTTCTGAATTAAATAATGAAGAAAATAATTTGGATTTTGATGCTTTTATCGCTGGGACAAAGGATAAAATTAATATGGTTGAGTTAGGAGGAGACGAAGCTGGAGAGAAGGATATTCTTGGTGGATTTGATTTAGCCCAAAAACAGATTATTGAATTAATAAAATTTGAAGAAGAAATTATAAAAGAATTATCTATTCCTAAAGAAGAAGTTTATTTAGCTATTCCTGAAAAAGATATTGAAGAAAAAATTAATAATTTTTTGGGAGATAAATTAGAAACAGCATTTTATAATCCAGATAAAGAAAAAAGCAGTGAGATGTTGAGTGAAATTAAAGACGGAATGAAAAAAATGTTAATTGAAGGTGGAGCGGAAGAAAAAGATATGATTGCAGCTGATGTTTTTCTTGAATTAAAATTAGATGGAATTTTACATAGCAAAATACTTCAAGAAGAAAAAAGACCTGACAATAGAAAGCTTGATGAAGTACGTGATCTTTATGCAGAAGCTGGAATTTTAAGTCGTGTTCATGGATCAGCTTTATTTGTAAGAGGTGGGACTCAATCTTTAGCTCTTACTACTATAGCTCCTCCGGGCGCTGAGCAACTTTTAGATACAGTTGATTTTTCAGGGAAGAAAAGATTTATACTTCATTATAATTTTCCTCCTTATTCTGTTGGAGAAATTGGTCCATTTAGAGGACCAGGGAGAAGAGATATAGGACATGGTTCTTTGGCGGAAAAAGCTTTAAAACCGCTTATCCCTTCAAAAGAAAATTTTCCTTATACTATCAGAGTTGTTTCTGAAATTTTATCTTCAAATGGATCGTCTTCAATGGCCACGGTTTGTGCTGGTGGTTTATCTTTAATGGATGCAGGTGTTCCTATAAAAAGGACGCCAGCAGGAATAGCTATGGGGCTTATTGCAGATGATAAAAGTAATGATTATAAGATTTTAACTGATATTCAAGGACCAGAGGATCATTATGGCGATATGGATTTTAAGGTAGCTGGGACGGAAGAAGGTATCACAGCTATTCAAATGGATGTAAAAATACAAGGTGTAGATTTAGAAATAATAGAAAAAGTTTTAATCAAGGGTAAAGAAGCTAGATTGCATATTCTAAAAACTATACAAGGAGCTCTTGCGGAACCTCGTAAAGAAGTCTCTAAATTTGCCCCAGTTGTTTTTGTTATTGATATTAATCCTGAAAAAATCGGAGAAGTTATTGGCCCTGGAGGAAAAGTTATTAATGGAATAATCGCTTCTACGGGAGCTACTTCTATAGATATTGACCAAAGTGGCAAGGTTTATGTGTCTGGTTCTAGTAAGGAGATAGCTGAGGCTGCATTAAAACAAGTTGAGCTTATAGTTAACGACTTAGAGGTTGGTCAAATAGTAGAAGGGAATATTATAAAAATATTAGATTTTGGCGCAATTCTTGAAATTGGTCCAGGAAAAGACGGGATGATTCATGTCTCGGAACTGAAAGATGGCTTTGTTAAGAAAGTTGAAGACGTGGTTAAGCTTGGCGATTTTGTAAGAGCCAAAGTTATCCGTTCAGAAAATGGCAAAGTAAGTTTATCGTTAAAAGCCATTAAGGCTTCTGATTAAAATAATTTTTTAAATAAAAAACACTATCCACATATTGATAGTGTTTTTTATTTTTGGAGTGGTATACTAAGATAGTATAATAAATTTACAAGTCGTTAATTAATAAAAATATATTTTAATATGGACGAAAATTTAAATCAGCAAAACAATGGCGAGGTTAATAATAATGGTGCTCCTATACCTCCTTCTTCGCCACCTCCAGAAATAACCTTAAGAACAATGGAGTCTGATATTGAATCAGTAAAAGAAGCTGGCGGAGAACAAGTGGTTCCACAGGCTTTTACTCCTCCTGAAATTAAGAGCGAATCTTCTGTAGATTTTAATACTTCTTCAAATGAAGATAATATGATAAGCGCTGAAAATAATGTCGAGACGACATCTCCTCCTATTATTAATGAGCAACCTAAAAGCAAAACTAAACTTATAGTTTTACTTACCATTTTAACATTATTAGTGGCCACTGTTGCTTATGTTGGTTATGTTTATATTTATCCAATATTTGCTCAACCGGTAATTTCTAATACTACTCCAATTAACTCTGAAGTAGCACAAACAGAACCAATTGTAGTGCCAATAGTACCAGAAGTGCCCGTAAATGAGATAATTCCTATTCCAGGAATTATAGGTGATGATTTAGACGAAGATATTTTTGCTACTTCATCAGAAGAAATAGCTCCAGCAATTCCAGAAATAATTATTCCACCTATAGTCAAAAAAACACACATATCTTATTTGATCATCGATCCAGATTTAACAGCTCGTCTTACGTTAGTTGCTTCTACTAGCTTAAGTTCAATAAGAGATTTATTGATAAGTGAAGCTGAAAATAAACCAGAAACAGAAGTTTCGTTAAAAGAAGTAATTCTTTCTGATGAAGGTGGGCAGTTAGTGTTTTCTAGCATTTTTCCAATGTTTTTATCAGAATTTTCTAGCGAGGAATTAGAACTATTATTTGAAGAAGATTTTACTAGTGTTCTTTTTTATGATGAGAATGGGATTTGGTTAGGAATAATTGCTAAAATTAAAGAAGGGGCTGATGTTGCATCAATCCAGACTTTAATAACCGATAAAATAGAAAGTTCTGATAATTTATCCAATTTATATATATCTAATCCAGGCTCTCAATCTGTTGCTGGATTTAAAGATGGTAGTGCTAACGAACAATCAACACGATATATCGCTTTTGGCGAGACAGGAGCCGCTTTGAATTATGGATGGACAGAAGACAATTTACTTATAATATCTACTTCTTATAATGGAATAAAGTCTATTTATACTAAATTAGGATTGTAGTATTATATAATACTTAAACTAATTTTTTGTTTTAATTATCTTATCTACTAAATTATATTCTTTAGCTTCTTGAGCAGTAAGCCAGTAATCTCTTTCTGTGTCTCTTTGTATCTTTAATAAAGGACGGTTTGTATGTTTGACTAATAATTGATTAAGTCTTTCTCTCATTTTTAAAATATGTTTGGCGCTTATTTCAATTTCCGTGGCCTGTCCTCCAATCCCTTCTACCATTACTTGGTGAATCAATACTTCAGAATTAGGGAGCGCAAATCTTTTCCCCTTAGATCCAGCAGCTAAAAGAACTGCTCCCATAGAAGCTGCTATGCCGATACAAATAGTAGAAACATCACATTTAACATATTGCATTGTATCGTAAATAGCTAGTCCTGCAGTGATAGATCCACCAGGAGAATTAATGTAAAGCTTAATATCTTTTTTAGGATTTTCATGTTCTAAAAAAAGTAATTGAGCCACAACCGTATTAGCAATAGCGTCATTTATTGGTCCAGCTAAAAATATTATCCTTTCTTTTAAAAGACGAGAATAAATATCATAAGCTCGTTCTCCTGCAGAACTTTTTTCTATAACTGTTGGAATTAAATATTCGTTTTTTTCGTTCATCCCACACATAACAAAGACTGGAAATAAGATTTTCTCTGACTTTGTTATTTTATGTTAATTTATACGACTTATTATTTTTTCTAAGCTATTATCCCACTAAGAATAGTCTTCGTTATGTGCGGGATTCATAATTTTATTATTTTAACATGATTCTAAAAATTCAAAAACCTTTTTATTTTTAAGTATGTCATAACTATAATTATGAATTCTTTCTTTGTCTATCCTAACAGCTTCTTCTGGGCGCAAAGAACTTAATATCTTGCTAGATTCAATTTCAACTTCTTCTGGTTCCGGCTCTAGTTTTTCGATCTTAGCTATTTTGTAAAGTATTAAATTGGAAGCCACTTTTTTCTTAGCTTCTGGCTCTAGTTTTTTCTTAGCATCGTCTTCTTTAAAGTCTTGCTTAACATACATTTTATATTCTTCTAGCATTCCTGCTAATGTTCTATCAATCATTATTTGAGGAATATCAATTTTAGAATTTTTTATTATTTCTTCTAGAATCTTAATTCTTAGTTTTTCTACCTCTTTAAGTGCTTTCTCTTTTGAAATCCCTTCGTTTATACTCTTTTTTAAATCATCAACAGTTTTAAAATGTCCCAGTGTTTTAACAAGCTCGTCGTTTAATTCTGGAAGTTGGCGTTCAAAAACAGAATTTAACTTAATGCCATCAAATTCTTCTCCATCTTTATGTCCAACAATTTTTTTATCAAAGTTTTTTTCTATTCTAGATTGACCTAAAATAAACTGGTCATTTTTTCCTTTATAATCAATATTTACTACATTGCCAATCTCGGCTGGCTTAAAAGATCGCACAATCTTAGCTCTAGAATTTAGAATCCAATCAATGGCTTCTTGAACTTCTTTTTCAGAAACGGAAGATTCTTTTTTTTCAGAAAAAATATTTTTGGCAATCTTTTTGTAATCCTTTAAAAATACTTCGGGAAAAATGGTTAAATCAATTTTAAAAATAAAATCCTTGCCTTTTTCTTCTACGTCGATCTTGGGCTGATCTACAATTTCCCATCCATTTTCTTCTGTTATTTGTTTTAAAATTTCACGGACAGCATTAACAGAAGCATTACTAAATACTTCGTCTTTATTAACTGCTTTGTCAGCTACTTCTTTAGGCGCAGACCCCTTACGAAATCCTTTTATATCTACTTCTTTGACGGCTTTATCGTAAACAGTTTGCCAATATTTAGCGAACTCGTCTCCGCCGAAATTAATTTCAAGATGCTTAACTGATCCAGGCAAATTTTTATGTGTATATTTCATAAATTATTAATTAGTTATTTATTCTTTAATAATACTTATAAATCAAATAATATCAAGAAAATTATTTTTTAAAAAACAATTTCTTTATTAATGATTTCTCCTGTTGACGAGTCTTGTTTTTTATTTTACTCTCAAATCAGAAGCTTGAAATTGCCTTATATGAAATTGAAACTTATTATTCTAACTGAAAAAGGGAGGCTTTATGAAAAACGAGAAAAATGGAAAAATCTTGGATACGGGTGTAATTCCTATGGTCACTACAAAAGATCTAGGTGCTGTAATGACTCGTGATATTTATTCTTATTTTTTGAGTCAGCGTATTATTTTTGTAGGTGACCCAGATGGGGTATTTACTACGAGTTCTGCCGACTTGTTAATTGCCCAGCTTCTCTTTCTAGATCAGCAGGACGAAGAAAAAGACATTAGTCTTCATATTAATTCTCCTGGTGGCTTGGTAACTGCGGGGCTGGCTGTCTATGATACTATGCAGTATATAAAAAGCCCTATCTCTACTATTTGTATGGGTATGGCGATGTCTTTTGGTGCCGTAATACTTGCGGCTGGGACAAAAGGAAGGCGTATTGCTTTACCTAACTCTCGTATTATGATTCACCAGCCTTTAATTATGGGTGGAGGTATTTCTGGTCAGGCGACTGATATAGAAATTGAAGCTAAGGAGATGCAGATAAGTAAGAGAATCTTAACGCAAATTATAGCTGATCATACAGGAAAGACATTTGATGAGGTACACAAAGACATGGAACGTAATTATTATATGTCTGCTGAAGAGGCCAAGGAATATGGGCTCGTTGATATAGTGTCTAAAGTTGTTAAGAGATAGTAAACATGGACTAGTTTCCATTTCGCAACCAGCGCCCCGATTAAGACTAATATTCGGGGCGCTTTTTCTTTTTATAAATATAATTTTAAATGGGGTTGACGATAAAAAATCGTTTGGTATTATAAAGATAATGTTTAGAATTATTTCTACAACTACTACAACAACATTAAGCCCATTATTGAGGTCGTAGTTATAAATTTAAAATATTAATTAATTACGACCTCGAAAAATCGAGGTTTTTGTTTATATGATTACAAAAATATTAAAATTTGGCGGATCATCACTAGGAACTCCTGAAAGAGTCAAAATGGCTAGCGAAATAATTTTAGACGCGTCTAAAAAAAATGATATAGCCGTGGTTGTTTCGGCTTTTCAAGGAATTACAGATCATCTTTTAAAATGTGCCTCATTAGCTGTGGCGGGAAAAGATAGTAAAAAAGAAGTTGAAATAATAAAAAATCATCATATAAAATTTATAAAAAAATTAATCAAGAAAAAAGCTAATCAAAAAATAATTTTGAAATATGTAGAAACTTTGATAAATGAATTATCAATTATCTTAGAAAATATATCCAAAAGAAAAGAAGCGTTGCCCAAAGAAATGGATATTATAGCTAGTTTTGGTGAAAGATTTTCGGCTTTTATAATTGCTAATTATATAAAAAGCGAGTTTTTAGAAAAAAGTTATTTTGTTGATGCCCGGGAAATTATTAAAACAGATGATATTTTTATAAATGCTTCTGTTAATTTTAATTCTACAAATAAATTAATTAAAAAATTTTTTAGCAAATCAAAAAATAAAGTCGGAATTCCTATTATTACAGGGTTTCTAAGTTCTACTCAAAAAGGAGAAACAACTACTTTAGGTAGAGGAGGGTCGGATTACTCAGCAGCTATTTTGGGGGTCGCTCTTGGTGTAAAAATTATAGAAATTTGGACTGATGTGGATGGGATTATGAGTGCTGACCCTAGATTAGTTAAAAACGCCGTTGTTTTGAACGAAATAAGCTATGAAGAAGCCGTAGAGATGGCTTATTTTGGAGCCAAAGTAATACATCCAGCCACTATGTTGCCAGCGATTAAAAAAGGCATACCTATTTTAATAAAAAACACATTCAACTCGTTAGGGAATGGTTCTTTGATAGTAAAAAAAACAGCTACGCAAAACCCATTGGTTAAGGGGGTGATTTTAATGGAAGATATTTCTTTGATTATTGTTAAAGGAGTAAGTCTTGCGGGCATACCTGGTAGCGCGGCGAGAGTTTTTGAAGCAACTAAAAAAGCTAAATCAAATGTTATTTTAATTTCTCAGGCATCTTCTGAACACACAATTTGTTTGGCCATAAAGACGATAGAACTAAAAAGAACATTGCGTAGTTTAAGAGTAGAGTTTAAAAAAGAAACTAAAGATGAATCAGTAAGCGTAGAGTTTATTCCTAATCAAGTTGTTATTTCTATTGTGGGAGATGGAATGCGAGGAACACCCGGTATCTCTGGAAATTTATTTGGAATTTTAGGCGACAATAAAATTAGCGTTACAGCTATTGCACAAGGAGGGTCAGAAAGAAGTATCTCTTTGACCGTTAATACCAAAGACAAAATTAGAGCGTTAAATTTAATACATGATCGATTCGTGTTTAATGGCATTAAAAATATTTTTTTGGTTGGAGTTGGTAATATCGGAGGAATGTTATTGAGACAAATTTGTGAATTGGATAATAATTTATTAAAGGTGTGCGGAATTATAAATAGTAAAAAAATGTTGTTAGATGAAAGCGGAATTAAATTAAATGACTGGAAAAAAGCGCTAGAGAAAGGAAGCCTAGCTGATTTTAAAGAATGGATGAGAAAAATTAAAAATATGGATATTTCTAATAAAATATTCGTTGATTGTACGGCTAGTGATTTTGTTACAAACAAATATATTGAAATGGCGCACGCTGGATTTAATATAGTGTCTCCTAATAAAAAATTTAATGTTTTGCCGATTAAAAAATACAAAGAACTTCGTGATATTTTAGCGAAAAATAACAAAAAATTCGGATATGAAACTAATGTCGGCGCTGGACTTCCATTATTATCTACCTTAAAAGATTTAGTTTCTAGTGGAGATAAGATTGTAAAGATTGAAGGTATTTTTTCTGGAACCTTAAGTTATATATTAAATAGTTTTGGGGAAAATGATAATTTCAGCGATATTGTGATTAAGGCTAAAACATTAGGATATACAGAGCCAGATCCTAGAGAAGATTTAAATGGATTAGATGTTGGACGAAAACTTTTGATACTAGCTAGAGAGATAGGGCTGGATATGAATATTTCAGATGTAAAAATAGAAAATTTGGTAATAAAAAAACTTAGAAAGATAAAAGAGCTAGGTAGTTTTATGGAAAAATTAAAAGAATATGATTTTCATTTTAAAAATCTTTTGGAAGAAGTGCAGAAAGACAAAAAAGTTTTACGTTACGTAGCTAAACTTGAGAATGGAAAAGCCTCGGCTTGCTTAGAATCAATATCTAAAGATAATCCACTAGCATTTGTAAGAGGAGCCGATAATATTTTTGTTTTTTATACAAAACGATATCCAAATTGTCCTTTAATTATACAAGGGCCTGGGGCAGGCGCAGAAGTTACAGCCAGTGGAGTTCTTTCAGATATATTAAAAATATAAATTTCCAATTACCAATTACTAATTTCCATAGATTTGTCATTCCCGTGAAAACGGGAATCCAGAAAAATAAAAGACTAGATTCCCGCCTACGCGGGAATGACAGAAAAAAAGATTAATAACTAACAAAAAAATGAAAAATAAAAAATTAAAAAAGAAATTAAGAGTTGGTATTTTAGGTGCGACCGGAATGGTGGGACAGAGATTTATTTCTCTTTTAGAAAAACACCCATGGTTTGACGTGGTTGTTTTAGCTGCCTCTTCACAATCGGCCGGAAAAAAATATGAGGAAGCGGTAAGGGGAAGATGGTGCATGAAAAATTCTATTCCCAAAAAAATAAAAAAAATAACAGTTAAAGCAGTAGAAGGAGATTTTAATGAAATTGTAAAAAATGTAGATTTAGTTTTTTCTGCTATTGATATGAGTAAGAAAAAAATAAAAGAAGTAGAAGAACATTATGCTTCAGCAGGCATAGCTGTAGTTTCTAATAACTCTGCTCATAGATGGACAGAGGATGTTCCGATGATTATGCCGGAAATAAACGAAAATCATTTATCTCTTGTTAGTATTCAACGAAAAAAACGTGGTTGGAAAAAAGGATTATTAGTCGTTAAGCCAAATTGCTCTTTGCAGTCTTATCTTCCAGTTATTTACGCCCTTAAGCAATTTAATCCTCAGATTGTTTCTGTGACTACATTGCAAGCAATTTCTGGTGCTGGAAAAACTTTTGAATCGTGGCCGGAGATGGTGGATAATTGTATTCCATTTATAGGAGGAGAAGAAGAAAAAACTGAAAAAGAACCGTTGAAAATTTTGGGGATTATAAAGAATAAAAAAATAGAGTTGGCTAAAAATATAAATATTTCAGCTACTTGTATTCGCGTTTCGGTTTCTGATGGTCATATGGCTAGTGTGTCAGTTAAATTTAAAAAGAAACCAACTTTTTTACAGATAAAGAAAGCGATTATTAATTTCAAAAATTCGTTGGCTAAATTAAATTTACCTTCTGCCCCTAAGAAATTTATTAAATATTTTTCTGAAAACAATAGGCCACAAACTAAGCTAGACCGTGATTACGAAAATGGCATGGGTATTACTTGTGGTAGATTTCGCGAAGACAAAGATTCGGGATGGAAATTTATTGCCCTTTCTCATAATACTATTAGAGGAGCAGCTGGTGGTGCTATTTTAGTGGCTGAGTTATTGTATAAAAAAGGATACCTATCAAGAAATTTCTAATTTCTAATTTCTAAAAAGAATACAGACAAACAAATGAAAAAAAATAAACAAGTTATAACTTTAGTTGGAATGCCTACCTCGGGGAAGTCCACGATTGGGAAAATACTAGCCAATAAATTAGGTTGGGATTTTATTGATTTAGACGACTTAATTAAAGAAAAAACGGGTAGAAGTTATGATGAAATTTTAGAGCAAGATGGAGAACGGAAATTATTAGATTTAGAAAATAAATATACCCTAGAGTTAGCTTTTAAAAAAAATACCGTTTTCTCTCCAGGAGGAAGCATTATGTATTCTCCAGAGGCTATGGGAAAAATCAAAAAAGAAACCAAGGTTGTTTACATAGAAACAACCCTAAGGGAGATACAAAAAAGATTAAAGCAAAGAGTTATTAAGGGTGGAATAATTGGTTTAAGAGAGAAGGGTCTTAAAAAACTTTTTAAAGAAAGAAGTTTAGTTTATAAAAAAATTGCCAACCATACAATTAATATTGAGAATTTAACCGAAATTGATTTGGTTGAGAAAATTTTAGAGTTAGCATAATTTTTATTTATAGCATTATTAATATAAATAAATTAAAAAATTATTTATGAAATACTACAGTACCAATAAGGGGGTTATCGGAAAATCTTTCAAAGACGTTCTTCTTGACGGACTGGCGCCTGATGGCGGGCTATATATACCAGAGTCTTTTCCTATTTTAAGCGATAAATTCTTAGAAGAATTGCCAGAAAAAACTTTTTCGGATATTGCTTTGGAAATCAGCAAATTATTTATTGATGATATTCCAGAATTAGCATTAAAAGAGATTATTGCCGATGCGTTTAGTAAAGAAGCCTTCCTTATAGAAAATAAAGGGTCTTGTCCTGAGCTTGTCGAAGGATCTCCAACTCCATTAGTTAAAATTAGCGATAATCTTTATATACAAGAGCTGTTTCATGGACCAACGATGGCTTTTAAGGATTTTGGCGCTCGTTTTATGTCTCGTGCTATGGAGTATTTTCTTAAAGAAAACAAACAAGAATTAAAAATTATTGTTGCTACTTCTGGGGATACAGGTAGTGCTGTGGCAGCAGGTTTTTATGGTGTTCCTAATTTGAAGGTGTATATTCTTTATCCATCTGGAAAAGTGAGTAATCTTCAGGAAAAACAACTTACGACTTTTGGCGGAAATATTACGGCAATAGAAGTTAAGGGCGTATTTGACGATTGTCAAAAGTTGGCGAAACAGATATTAAGAGACAAAGAGATTAATGGAAAGGGTGAGTTTTCTTCGGCAAATTCTATTAATTTCGGCAGACTTTTACCGCAAATGTTTTATTATTTTCACGGCTATAATTTGCTTAGAAAAACAGAGAAAGAAAAAGAAATAGCGCTCTCCGTGCCTAGTGGAAATTTTGGGAATCTTACTGCTGGGCTTATGGCTAAAAGAATTGGTTTACCAGTGAAAAAATTTGTGGCATCGTGTAATATTAATGATGTTGTACCAGAGTATCTTGCCACGGGAATTTATACTCCTCGTTCTTCAGAAAAAGTAGCACCAGCAATATCTAATTCTATGAACGTAGGAAACCCATCTAACTTTGCTAGGATGCTAGATATGTATAAAAATAGCGTTGAGGCGATGAGATTGGATATTATTGGAGAAACAGTGGATGAAGCTGAAACTGCGGAGACCATTAAGTCTATATTCGAAAAAACTGGATATTTGATTGATACGCATACGGCAGTGGCAATGAGGGGGGCGGAAAAATCTGGAATAAAAAATCCGATTATCGTATTGAGCACTGCGCATCCAGTTAAATTTAAAGACAGCATAGAGCCGATAATTGGCAAAGAAATAGAAATACCAGAGAAACTTAAAGAAACGATCGCAAAAGAAAAGAAGTCTATTCTTATTGAAAATGATATTGAAGAATTAAAAAAATTACTAAAATAAATCAAACAAAAATAAGCCACTTCTCGGAAACAGTATAATTTTTCTAAGAGAAAAATTTGCTTCGCTCTCAGTGCAAGAGCCCTGCCTGCCGGCAGGCAGGGCTTCCGAGATGTTCCTCAAAAGTGGCTTGTTTTTGTTTGCGAATAAAAAACTATATTCTAATTATTACAGGAAGAACCATTGGTCTACGCTTTGTTTTTTTATAGAGCAATTGTCCAATCTGATCTCTTATTAATCCTTTAATATAATCAGGATCAGGTCTTTGCCCAAAAGGAATTCTGTTTAAGACACTTCTTAATTTAGCTCTAACTTCATCTAGAAGATCTCCATTTTCTTTTAGGAATATAAATCCTCTAGAAATAATATCGGGATTTTTTAACAATTTTCCGGTTTGTTTACTAATAGTTGCAATGACTACCACCATACCTTCAGCAGAAAGCATTAAGCGGTCTCTTAAAACAACTTCTTCTACATCTCCTACACCAAGACCATCTACCATGACGTAGCCAGCAGGAACGGTCTCTGAACTAACCTTAAAATTATCTTTAGTTATTTCACATACTTGTCCATTGTCTACCAATACAGCTCCATTTTTAACTGCTTTGGAGTTATTGGCGATTTTAGCACATGCCTTTCTTTTGAAATAATAAGCATTAGCAGGAACAACAAATTTAGGTTTTACTAAGTCCATTACTAATGCTAAATCTTCTTCTGGTGAATGTCCGCTAGCATGAATATCTAATAATTTAGAATTATAGACTTCGTCAACTTGACGAGCAATATTATCTTGAAGCATTTGAACACTTCTTTCGTTCCCTGGAACGACCGAAGAAGAAAACACAACCGTATCATTAACTTTAAATCTTATATATTTGTGTTGCCCCGTGGCAATTTTCATTAGCCCAGCATTAGGTTCTCCTTGCCCTCCTGTTGTAAGAATAATTATTTTATTATCTTCATATTTTTTTATATCTTCTGTGTTTATTAAGAGGTTTTTTGGAGCTTTGATATATCCTAAGTTTTTGGCTATTTGCACGTTATCCTTCATAGACCTTCCGTTAACAGCAACTTTTTTATTGAGTTTAGCGGCAATTTTAAAAATAATAGCCAGCCTAGTTAATAATGAAGAAAATGTAGCAATGATTATTCTCCCTTCCGCTCGTTTAATTAAATCTTCAAGATTCTTTTCTACTATATCTTCTGATATTGATTTTCCTTTAATATCAGCGTTAGTACTGTCTAAAAAAGCGGTATGGACATTCATTTCACCAAGTTTTTTAAAGTTTTCTAAATTATAAGCTTCTCCATCAGATTTTCTTTCAACCCTAAAGTCTCCAAAATGCACCATATTACCAACAGGAGTATCCATTATGAAACCGACTCCGTCGGGAATAGTATGCCCAATATCAAAAAATTTAGCCTTAAAATATTCAGAGATAGTAACATTGTCTCCTTGTTTTACTATGTGAAATTTTGGTTTAGGTAAATTAGGAAATTCTTCTAATCTTTTTTCAACTAAAGCTTTAGTAAGTAAAGCAGTGTAAATAATTGGATTACCAAGTTTTTCTATTAAATACGGTATGGCATGAATATGATCATAGTGTCCATGAGTTAATATTAGCCCTTTTATATTTTTCTTTTTTGGCTCTAAATAAGCTACATTAGGAATAATATAATCTATTCCTGGCGTTTCTTCTTCTGGAAATTGAATCCCTATATCTACAACAACGATTTCGTTTTCATATTCAAAGAAAACGCAGTTGCGACCTATTTCTTCAAAACCTCCAAGAGGACAGAATCTTAAATGAGGTTCTGATTTTACGATTTTATCAGAAACCTTTTTTCTTCTTTTGTAATTATTATTTATTTTTTTTATCATAAAATTTATTTTATTTATTAGTTGTTAGTTTTTTCTTATTCCCTCCTTTTAAAGGAGGGTTGGGGTGGATTTAATTATTTCAAATCTCCCCTAACCCCTCCTAAAGGAGGGGGATAATTTATATATTCGCATGCTTTATTTTGTAGACTTTAGTAAATCGATTAGTTTTGTTACAGAAGGATCAACTTTGTTTAATTTGGCTAAATAATAAGTTGCCCAATCTGCCAAAATAATATTATTCCACGCTCTTTCTATATAGCTTTTTCCTTTGATTTTTATAGACATAAAATAATTATTATTTTTCTTAAAAATCTTTTCTAACTTATTCATTTTTTTCTTAATAGAGATGACATCCGAATCATCTTTTATAAAAATAATTAATATTTTTTGAGATAAAATTTTGTTTTCGAAAAGTTCAATTTCATTATGGCAAATTTCTGGAATTACCCCGCAGAATGCGGGAATTTTAGAAGTTTCGTTTAATTTAGTTTTCCAAATATAAGCAAGAAAACTATTTTTTTGAGAACTATATAAAAGTATTATTTTATTTTTAATTTTTTTAGCTATTTCTTTGCCTGTTTTTTCTGATTCTAGCTCGCTTGGTCCTTTTCTGTTTATTTTTATTTTTGGAAAAGTTGCTTTAAGGATAGCCATTATTCCACAAAACATTATTCCGCTTCCTTGTCGTGGTTTTATTCCTGGGTTTTTAAAAATGATTGTAGGTACTTTTTGCGTTTTTGCCATTTTAAATAGTAATCCTCCAGAACAAATTACAGCCTTGTTTTTAACTCCATTAAATTCGCTAATTGTTTCTTCTGTGTTTCCAGAAAAAGAAATAAAAATAAAAAGAGGATTTTTGTATTGGGTTCTTGGCAATCCGAAGTTTTTCCAAACTATAATAGGCGCAGGAATATTTAATTCTTTTTGAAAGGCAGAAACCATATCGCCTACAAAACCAGACCCTCCCATTCCAATAATAATAACAGCGTCAGGGTTTATGTTTTTAAGCTTGTTTAAATTATTTACAGTTAATGATTTAAAAGACAATTGTTTATTGAATTCTAATATAGCCTTTTTAAAGTTGTCCATGATTTTATTTAAACGCTCTGCTGGTTGCAACATACCACTCATTAATATTTTTGAATCTGTCCGAAGATGTGATCAAGGTATTTCCTTCTAGCCCATCAAGATTTTTTATAGATACATATAAATAATAAGGAGAAAATAAGAATATAGCAGGATTTTCTGTATTTATAAGTGTTTGGAGATTTTTTATTTCTTCAATTCTTTTTTCAGAGTCCATCTCTTTCCTTATTGTTTCCATTAACGTATCTGCTTTTTCATTTTGGAACAAAGATAGATTTAATCCAGGATAAAATCTTTCCGAAGAATGCCAAAAAGAAAAAATATCAGGATTGTTTTTTAAAATGTTTCCAAAAATCAACATTTGATAGTCGCGAGATTTTATTATTACTTCATTAATATCGTTTGGATTTAATTTTATAAGTGTTAATTCCACACCTATTTCTCTCCAGTTATTTTTGATTAAGTTTGCTGTATCAATAAGAAATTGTATTTGCGGAACAATTATTTGGAATTCTAACTTGACTATATCTTTCCCTATCTTCTTTTCTCTAATGCCTGTTTCTTCGTTAATTTTCCATTTTGCTTTTTCTAATATTTCTATACTATTTTCAATAGAAAATTCTTCTATTTTAATCTCTTTATCATATCCGTCAATTATTGAGAGGATGGGTCCGCTAGTCATGCTTCCTTTTTCGTCAAGAACATTTTTTATAATTGTTTTTTTGTCAGTGGCGATATTTAGTGCCTCTCTCACGGATTCTTGTTTTAATGCTTCGTGTATATTTTGATTGAAAAATATAGCATAATATCTTGGCATTTCAAGGCTTGTGAGTTTATGACTAAGTTTTATTTTATCTATATTTTTAGGATTCAAATTTCCAAAACCATCTATTTTTCTGGAATTGAAAGCATCGATTAATTCTTCTGACCCTTGGAAAAATTTAATAGTTAAATTTTTAATAAAAGGTTTTTCGCCTATATAATTAGGATTAATTTTGAAATTATATTCAGTTATAAATCCGTCTTTTCGTATATCATAATCAACATATTGATAAGGACCGCTTCCAATTGGTTCTAAATTGTAACTGGAAAGTTTAAGGTTTGATGATGGAATAATACTGAATATATGATTTGGAATTATTTTAAGATCCTCTAAATTATCCAAGAAGAAGGCGTATGGATTTCTAAGATTAAATTCTATTTCTAATTCACTTATTCTATCAACAATAATACCTTGCCACGTTCCAAACATAGGAGAATTGGCTTCTGGGTTTTGTATTGTTTCAATAGTAAAAATAACATCATCGCTAGTTAAACGTTTATTGTCGCTCCAAAGCAAGTCGTTTTTTAAAAAAACATTCCACGTTTTACCATCATCGCTTACGGTATAATCGTCCATTAGCGTTGTCATATCGCTATATAAAATCTGAGAAAGATCCCTGTCAATATCATTATTACTTATAATTGGATTTATAAATTTAGGTTGGCCGATTGTTCCTTCGCTATATTTATCGCTTTCAACAGGAACTTGGATAGTGTTGTGGTTTATAAAATAACTTAACCATAAGATACTAGAGACTAAAAATACCGTACCAGCTATATATAAAACAGCCTTTTCTTTTTTGTTTAAACTTTTAAAAATTTGATAAAAAACCATCCTATTATTTATCCCGCACTTTTTAGTACGAATTGACGTAATGACAATATTGCTTAAGCGTGGGATTTATTTTTTTATGACAATCCTGAAATAAGAGAAAGCACTCCAAAAGTAATAGCAAATACAATAGTGCTCCAAAAAATAATTTTTTCTAATCCTCGTCTAGTATGATAAAATTCGCTATCTCCACCAAAAACACCAGACAATCCCGATGATCTTTCTTGTAAAAGAATGGTGATGATAAGGAGAATAGAGACTATTATTTGCGCGATAGATATAGCAGACATTTATTTAAATGAAGATTTAGCTACAAAAGTTAATGATAAGTTTATTATTGTGATAATTAAGGTTGCGTAAATTAAAGCTTGAATTCCAGAAATAGTAATACTTATAGACCAAATATCAAGAAGTTTTAACATTGTAGCATTGATTACTAAGCTAAACAAGCCCATCGTCAAAATGATAAAAGGAGAGAAAACAAACTTTAATATAGGTTTAATCAAGATATTAATTACTGTAAAAATACAGGTAAGAATTAATAAGTTCTCAAAATTTGGAACTACAGAAAATCCTTCTATAAAATACGAAGCCACTATTAATCCAATTAAATTAACCAAAAAAAAGAATATTATTCTAGATAAAAATTTCATCCCCCACATAACAAAGACCCAAAAGCTAAGCTTTCGTGATCAATATTGTTAAATTATTTTTTTGCGACTTATTCATTGTTTTTTGCAATATCTAAATTTATATTTTATCAGTCTTTGTTATGTGGGGGATGAAATTTATTCGTATATATATTACAAATTTATAGATCTTCCTATTTTTGCTAGTAATCTAAGTTTTTCTATGGCCTTATGTCGTTCTTCTACATTGCCGTTTTCTTGTTTAGTTTTAGCCATTTTGTTGTCCCATTCTATTTTGTCGTTAAGTTCTTTTTTTAACTCTTCGTGTTTATTAAGAAGATCCTTTAATTCATTTATTGTTTCTTCTATATTTTTTTCAGAAGATTCGTCAATTAATTGATCCATTCTTAAGACAGGAGGAATTTCTTTTTTATTATCTCCATTTTCAACATTTTTATTTTGGTTATTAACCTCTTTTATTAGTTTATCTATATTCATATTTTTATTCTACGCTATTTTTATTTAAATATGCAAGCGTGATTTTAAGATTAAGATTTAAAATTTCCAACGGCTCATATATTGAGCCGTTGGAAATGGCTTGAAATACTTGTCCTGAGCCCGCCGAAGGAGCGGTTTTAGTGAGGAATTATTTTAAAAACGGCAAAAGGTCCTGTCCTGTCATTTCTTTTGGTTTGGGAATATTCATTAATTTCAAAACCGTGGGGGCTACGTCCGAAAGTATGCCTACTGTTGTTTTTTCAGACTCAAAAGTCTCCCTTTCTGTTTTATTTCTCAAAAATTCTTTGGCTATTATATAAATAGGAACAGGAGAGCAATCGTGTCCAGTGGTTGCTTTGCCGGTTAATGGATCTCTCATTTTTTCTATATTGCCGTGATCAGCAGTAATTACTAGAATGTCATTATTTTCTAATGTTTTTTTATATAATCTACCTATTTCTTCGTCTATTGTTTTTACAGCAATCATTCCTGCGTCAAAGTTTCCCGTATGTCCCATAATATCGGTATTGGCGTAATTTACGAGAATAAAATCAAATGAATTTTCTTCTATGGCTTGAATAATACGATTAGTGATTTCATTGGCTCTCATTTCTGGGGCACTGTCATGACGAGCAACATTTTTAGAAGGAACTAAGATTCTAAATTCATTGAGAAAGGGTTTATCTTGTAATCCATTAAAAAATTTGGTGACATGAGCATATTTATCAGATTCGGCAATGCGTAATTGAGATTTATTATTTTCAGAAATTATTTTGCCTAAAGAATTTTCTACTTTTTCCTGAGGAAAGGCAACGGGAAGATTAAACATAGGCGAATACTCTGTCATCGTAGAAATGTAAAGATTTGTAAATTTTTTAACAGGAAATTTTTCGAAACTAGGATTAATGAATGGCTCAACTAATTGTCTAATGCTGTCTTCTCGGAAATCAAAAAAGAATAAACTGTCTCCATCTTTGACGCCGTCAGCTTCTGGCCCAATAACGCAAGGGGTAAGAAATTCGTCGCTTGAATTTCTTTGGTAATTTTTTTCTATTGATTCCTTGTAGTCGTTAGTGACAGGACCATCACCAACCAAGGTATCATAAGCTTTTTGAGTTCTATCCCAATGATTATCTCTGTCTAAAGAATAATAACGACCAGCAAGACTAGCTATCTTAACATCAGAATTTAATTCAGATTCTATCTTAAAGAGTAATCCTCCAGCTGATTTTAAAGGACTGTCTTTCCCATCTGTATACAAATGTATTTTTAATTTCACTTCTGTTTTTTTAGCAAGTTTAATAAGGGCCAAGAGATGTTCTAACGAGGCGTGAATATTAGCATCGGTCAAAAGGCCTGCAATATTAAAAGAGCCGTTGTTTTTTTTAGCATGATCTATAGTATCCAAAAGAACCTTGTTCTTAAAAAAAGACTCATCACGAATAGCCATGCTTATTCTAGGATAATGCTGGAATATAATTTTGCCAGCTCCTATTGTTAAATGCCCAACTTCGCTGTTTCCTTCTTCTCCCCATGGCAAGCCCACTCCTATACTAGAAGCTTGAAGAGAGCCAGCGGGAAAATGGCTTTTTATATAGTCTATATTTGGGGTTCCTTGAATATGTATTGGGTTAGAATTATCTCTTTTTCCAATACCCCATCCGTCTAATATTGCTAAAACTAATTGTCTTTTCATAGTATTGGTATTTAGATTACTTATTATTAATTAGGTTGTCTATTTAATTGTATTAATCTTGGAATTTTTAAATAGTAATTGAAAATTGAAAAATCAAAATGAAAAATGACAATGTAAAAATTAAAAATTTTTTCTGTCATCTCCGTTTTTCCAATATAGGTAGTTTGGGAATAAATTGCAACGGAGATTTAGGTTTCTAGATTTTGTATTTCTCTTATATTAAAATTATAAATAAATAAAGCAAGACGAGATGATGAAATCTTTCTTTTTAATTTATCATTTTTTATTTGTCATTTTGATTTTTGATATTTACATTTTGCATTTTACTAATTATAATACAAAATAGATAAATAATTAATAAGGATTCTATTTTAATAATAATCCTCAAACGCGTTGCTAGAATAAGTTGAAAATTCCAAGGCTTGCTGACGAGCTAGTAGTTTATACTACAGCGAGGAAGCATAACACAGAAATTTTCAATCTTAGTCCGCAACCCGAAGGGATACTGTAAATTTATATCCACAAACATCGTCGCTCGTCGGAAATATAACTAAAGTTATAAATTTCCTCCTTGCTTCTTGTTTTGAATAAAATTTACAAGTATCGCGTTAGGAATTATTGTTAAAATAGAATCCAGGTTCCTAAGAAATTCATCAATAATGAAATATTTAGAGGACTATAAAAACTATGAATTCAGCAATTTTTTGGCCTGCATTGGTATTGGCTGTTATTTTAGGTTATTTTATTCGTCAACTTATAGTATCTAAACAGGCGGGGTCAGTAGAAGAAAAAATAAAATTAAAATTAGATCAAAGCCAAAATCAGTCCAAGGAGATTATTTTGGAAGCCAAAGATAAGGCCTCTCTTTTGCTTGAGGAAGTAAAAAAAGAAGAAAAGGAAAAAAAATCTCAGCTAACAAAACTTGAAGAAAGGCTTTTTAAAAAAGAAGAATCTTTAGAAAAGCAATTTTCAGAAATAGCTCATCAAAAAGATTCTTTAGATAAAAATGTTTCGGAGTTTAAGGATGAGAAAAGTAAAATTGAGGAATTGCGTAAACAAATATTGGTCGAACTAGAAAATGTAGCTAGGCTTTCTGTGGATGATGCTAAAAAACAAATTCTTGAAAAAATTAAAAAAGATCACAACATAGAACTTTCTAAGATATTACAGAAATTAGAAAAAGACAAACGAGAAGAAATAGAAAAAAAGAGTCTAGATATTATTACAACCGCTATACAACGATATTCTCGTTCTCATATAGCTGATATTACTACTAGCGTTTTTCAATTGCCTGACGAAGAATTTAAGGGCAAAATTATTGGTCGCGAAGGAAGAAATATCAGAGCCCTAGAAAGATTTACTGGCGTAGAATTTATTGTTGATGAAACACCTGACGGAGTGATTATATCCTCTTTTGATCCTATAAGAAGAGAGATAGCAAGATTATCTTTAGAAAAATTAGTTAAAGATGGACGTATTCAGCCAGCGAAAATAGAAGAAAAAGTTGAAGAGGCCAAGCAAGAGATTAATAAAAGAATTGATGAAATTGGAGATAATGCTGTATTAGAAGTCGGAGTTGTTGGGCTACCTAAGGAGATTATTACACTTTTAGGTCGCCTTTATTTCAGAACTAGCTTTGGGCAAAATGTATTAATTCATTCTATAGAAATGGCTCATATCTCAGCTATGATTGCGAGTGAGCTGGGCGTAAATGTAGATGTTGCTAAAAAAGCGGCTCTTTTGCACGATATAGGCAAAGTTATTGACCATGAAGTTGAGGGTAGTCATGTGGAAATAGGCATGAAGTTATTAAAGAAATATAATATTGATGAAAGAATTATTAATGCTATGAGTTCTCACCACGAAGAACATCCTTTTTCTTCTCCAGAGTCATATATAATAGCTGCTGCTGATATTATTTCTGCCGCTAGACCGGGGGCTAGAAGAGGAACGATGGAAAATTATATTAAGAGATTGCAAGATTTAGAGAAAATAGCAATGACTTTTAATGGCGTTAAAAATGCTTATGCTGTTTCGGCAGGACGAGAAGTCAGAGTTTTTGTTGTTCCAGAAAAAATAGATGATTTCGGAGCAATTCAATTAGCTAAAAACATAGCATCTAAAATAGAAGCTGACTTGAATTACCCCGGAGAAATTAAGGTAAATGTTATAAGAGAATTGAGAGCCACAGAGGTTGCTAGATAAACCTCCACACCTATTTATAACGCAATGAAGATGGTAAGCTTTCACACTTATGTATAGGTGTGGGGGTAAACAAAAGCGAATAAATTTGTTATCATGAATAGGCTTAGATAAAGGTCGTATAAAATAATAAATATACCAATATACGAATAGATACCAATCAACAAATGACTACGAATAATAAAAACGAAAATTCGCATTCATTCGTAATATTAGTATAATTTGTATATTTGCATTATTAGCGTAAGCGTATGAAAAAAGATAATTTAATTGAAGTTGTAATGAAGGCCGCTGAAACATCTACAAAAAAACAAGCGCAAATTGCAGTAGAAGCAATTTTTGACGCTATTATCAAAGCTCTTAGCAGAGGAGAAGAAGTTGCGGTTGCTGGTTTCGGTGTTTTTAGAACTGCTAAAAGTGCGGCAAGAGCAGGAATTAATCCTAAGACAGGAGAAAAAATTCAAATTAAAGCTTCTATCAGACCTAAATTTAAGGCAGCGAAAGCATTAAAAGAAGCTGTAAACTAAATTAATTCAAAATATCAAAAAACCCCTTTTATAAAAGGGGTTTTTTGATTAGAATGAGTTTTTGAATTATTTTATTTTTAACTTAAGTTTTACTTTATTACTAATACTTATAAAATTATTATAGGCATTTTTAATCTCTTGTAATGATACCTCTATTAATGATCGAGCATCATCTTCTTCGTTAATGATTTCTTCGATACTACTAGTAGTTTCCGTTATATTAATTGTCTCTACGGTACTACTAGCTACTCCTATTGTGTTAATTATTTCTACGGTACTAGTGCTAACTTCTGGGATATCAGCGATTACGGTAGTCGTAGCCATTGTTGTGGTAGTGGCTGACACAAGGGGCTTCTCCAATGTTTTTGTTGTGTTAGCGTTAATTATTAATAAAGTAGAAGATGCTACATTTATAATTTCTTTTTCTATAAGTTTAATAATTATAGTTTCTGCTTTACTGTTTGAAATCTGAGCATTAGCTAAGTTGTCTATGGATGCATTAATAAATTTCCAAGTATCTTCTTTTTTTAAAACATTGGCTTTTTCTAATCTTTCCAAATCAGACATAATTTTATCTAGTCTAGTATTGGCAATTTCCAAAACTCGTTTTTCTTGAAAGACTAAAATAAAAGTAAATATTTTTTTGACATATTTACTATAATTATTTTCTCTCCAGTCTTTATATTCTTGAGCGAGATTTTTAACTTCGTCTAATGTTATATCTTTTTTCTCGTTATCTTCTTTGAGGTTTTTAGAGTATTTTTTATTATTTTCTAAAATTTCTAAAAATTTTTCGGCTATGATAGCTTGATTCTCTAATTCTAAATTTAAAGAATTTATTCTATTTTCAAGATTTTCTAACTCTAATAAAGATAAGTCTACAATTTTATTAAGGATTTCTTGTCTTACCAAAATCTCTCTTTTTTCTTTTTCTTTTTCAGGGAGAGTATCGTCGTCTTTAAGTTCAACTAATTCATCTAATTTATTCATAACTTCGCCAAGAGGAGCTTCAAGATTTTCTTGAGCATATAAATTTAATAGTGGTAAAGTTAGTCCCAATACCACCAAAGATATAATAGCTATTGTAATCAGTTTAAATATTTTTTTGGATTTCATTCTTTTGCTTTTATAAAATTAACTTATTCAAAAGCTTGTCAATATTATTGTTATTTTCTTCGTCAATATTTAACCCTCTTATTTCTTTTTCTAAGATAGAAGAGTTTAAATGCCCAGGACCATTTTGGGTAGCTTCATTTAGGGCAGCGGCTACCTTATTAAGAGACCCACTATAATATTTAGCTTCTGATATGGTGATTTTAATATCAATTTGACCAGCTTCTTTTTTTAGATTTTCTTCGCTTAAGCTAGATAAAAATATAGGAGATAAGAATCTAGCGTTAAGAGTATAAAAAACATCGCTTAGAGAAATTGTGATAAGAGCCCCAGTTAATCCTAAGGCAAGACCAAACTTCAAAACCTCTTTGATTTTAATAGAGATTATACTTTTTTGATTTTGTGGCGTATTTAAAATCAACTGCAAGGACTGCGTTTTGTATTCTTCCGATGGACCTACCTTTTTAAATTGTTTAATTATTTTTTCTAGATCTTGCATATAATTCTTTTAATGATTTTATGGCTCTGTGTTGTATTAATCTGATAGCTCCTTCACTTTTATCTAATGCTTCAGCTATTTCTTTATGGCTTAAATCTTCTATAAATTTCATTATTATCACTTCTTTGTATTCGGTTTTAAGAAGATTGATAAGGGATGTTATTTTATTAATATTAAGTTTGATATCTGGGTCTTCTTGCTCATAAAATCCAATAATGTTTTCATTGAAATTTTCAGTATCTATTGATGTGTTTTTTTTATTGGTTCGGTAATGATCAATAACTTTATTTCTGGCAATTCTATAAAGCCAGCTAGAGATAGAAAGATTTTTTTGAGTATAGCTTCCAATGCTTTTCCAAGCGCTTAAGAATGATTCGTGAGTCAAGTCTTCAGCAATTGTTTTAGACGATACTCTAAAAAAAATAAATCGATATATTTGAGGAACGTAATGTTTATAAATCACAGCAAAAGACTCGCTGTCTCCTTTTTGCGCTTCCCGTATATATATATTTTCATTCTCTATCATATAAAACGAATAAATGAGGTTTTAGTTTCTCTAATAAAATAGTTTTGTAGTAATGATCTGAGCGGGTAAGGGGAGTCGAACCCCTTTCATCAGCTTGGAAAGCTGAGGTAATACCGGTATACGATACCCGCTTACATTATAAGCAATTGATTATTTCTGTTCTTTTATTATAATAGATTCTAATAGCCTATAGTCAAGTCTAAACTAATAAAAACATATGAGTAGACGCATAAACAAAAGCATATCTTTTTTTGTAAATATTACGCTTGTTTTAATTATAGCATTTATTTTTGGGTTGATTGGTTATTCTTTATTAAAGAATGATTCTTTTGTTCCAGAAAGTTTTGTTGAAGCTAGAAGCACTAGCTCTTTTATCGCTTCAGAATTAGTTTCTATTTTAGATAACTCATCAAAAATTTTGGATAAAATTTTAGAAGAAGACAAGAACGGCAAATTTTCTTCAGCTTTGGAATTAGTTGATCAAGAAATTGAGAAAATAGAGAGCGCTAATAACAAGGCGTTGGAATTATCTAAAGAACTTATTAAAATGGCCGAATCATTACGAGAAATAAAGCCGTTTAAGGCTAGAGATTTGGCGTTTACTGCTATTACCCAGGAGACTTCTTTGTTATTTAGTGTCAGAGATTATAATTCTTTTTTTAGCTCTCTTTTAGAGACTTTAAGATTAAAATTCACAGATGATGTTAGATATAATGATGATAATATTCAGACGTTAATGAAAAAAATGAACGAAGGGGCTAAAGAGATAAATTCTATTAATGAGTCTTTTAATCAGGAGCTTAAAGCGTTTGATAAGGCTTTATAATGTAGCATTACATAAATAATAGAAAAGGGTTATAATTATAATAATTATGATGGAAAGACAAAAACCTAACAATAAACCCTTGCGTCAAATGAAATTTAATAATTTGATAAGGGATATAATTATCAAACCGCGTACTCCTCGGTGGGAGAAGCAATTTTTGTTAAAAAAAGAAACAGAGGAATATTTTGCTATACATACTAGTAATCGGCATCATATAGTAAAAAAATATTATAAATCAAAACACTTTTTGAAATGGGCAATAAAGCTTATAGTGCCGGATTTTTTGATCGGACATCCTAATTTATGGGATAATTTTAAAACTTTGCGTAAGCACCCGCAATTTAAGCCGCTTCGGATGGCAATTGCGGCTTGGATGGTTTTTACTTTAACTTTGGGTTCGGCTGGAATTTATTCTTTGAATCAAGCGGTTAAAATTTTAGCCGCATCTTCAACTTTTGTTGATAATTCACAAGCTACGTTTGATGCCGGAACATATTCCGATACCCAGTGGAATGGCGCAAGCAGTTGGCTGGATTTAAACGCCGCCGGCAAAATCGCTCTTACAGGAAATTATATTTCAAGCGTTAAAGATACCACAGCCAGCACAACTTGGAATACATTAAGCTGGACGCCAAGCCAGCCATTTTATAAAGAGCTTCCGAATAATGCCGTAATAGAATCCGGCTATTCAACTGGTAACGCTGATATGACCGGTAATGTGGGTTTGTGGCACTTGAATGAAGCCGGCGCTAATGCGCAGGAAGGAGGGACAATTACCGATAATTCTGGCAGTGCAAACAACGGAATTCTTTATACCGGCAGTGATGGATTAAATAAATCTACGACAGGAAAATTTAATACCGCTTTGAGTTTTGATGGGGTGAATGATTATGTGGGAGTGCTTGATTCAGCGAGCTTGGATATTTCGGGAAACTATAGCTTAGAAGTTTGGTTTAAATTCAATTCGACAAGTGATTATTTTGGTATTTTTGCAAAAAGAAGCGGAGGAACAATTAATTATCAAACTCATCTTTCACTGAGTGGCGCTAATATGATTCTCAACGCGGTTCATGCTGGGACCGTCTATAGCGACGACAAACTATTAAATATAAACACTTGGTATCATACAGTAGCTGTTTATAATGGCGCAACTTTTAAATTTTATATTGATGGGGTTGAAGAGTTTAGTGCGGTTACTTCAACAAACCCAACACCTAATGATTTTAAACTTATTATTGGTAAAGACGGAGAAACTGGAGCGGAACTTTTCAATGGCGTAATGGATGAAGTCGCGATCTATAATCGGGATTTATCAGCCACAGAAATTCTTAACAATTACAAACGAGGCGCTTTGAAGCTTAAATTCCAAGTTCGTGATTGCGATGACGTGGCTTGTTCAGGGGAAAGTTGGGTTGGTCCGGCGGCTTCTACCACTGATTATTATTCAGAACTTTATAATACTTCCACCAGCGCGACCCCATCTCTTTCTTTGTCGGGTCTTGGCAATAATCGCTATTTTCAATACAAAGCTTTTTTTGATACTGCTTCAAGCACATTGTCGGCAGATACGAGCAGTGTAACAATTAATTATACGGCAAATTATCCGCCCAACACCCCGATCAATTCTCAACCCGCTAATGCTTCAACCACAGTGTCTTTATTGCCGACTTTAACCGGCTCGGCTTTTTTTGATTCCAATAGCGATTTGCAGTCCAACGCCCGGTGGGAATTAGATGATAATGCTGATTTTTCTTTACCTGAATGGACACGGACTGCCGGCGCTGTTGAAACTAGCACGGTTGTGAATTCTACTAATGGTACTTTTGCCAATAATTTGTCCGGCAAAACTGAATTAGCTCACAATACAACTTATTATTGGCGGGTGGCTTATAAAGATGCTGAATTGTGGTCAGCGTCTTCAACGGCAACAAGTTTTACCACTAATATAATTGCCACACCGGTTAATTCTGAGCCGATAAATGCCGCAACTGTCGTAACTTTAACGCCGCTTCTTTCAGCTTCTGCATTTTCAGATGAGCAAACTGGGCATACACACACAGCTAGCAGATGGGTGGTTGACGATAACGCCGATTTTTCTAGTCCGACTTATGATTCGGGTGAGACACCTTCGGCAGAAACTTCTCGTGCCGTGCAAGCAGGAAGTCTAAGTAATCTCAATACTTATTATTGGATAGTAAAATATAAAGATTCCGTAGGTCAGTGGTCTGCGTCTTCAACAGCGACTTATTTTGATGTTAATATTTCTTCTGCTTCGGTTGAGGTTCGGCCAGTATTCGGCAATACTACTGTTGATCAAGGGGATGTCGTAAAAATTGACGTTCAGGTGATTAACTTTGCTAGTGGAGCTCCTCTTAACGATGCCACTGCTATCATTAATATTTATGATCCGGCAGGCGCGAAGTTAGTGGATGGCGGGGCAATGAATTATATAGCCGACTCTAATGGTATTTATCGCTACTCTTATAATATACCATCAACAAGTGGAAGTTATTTGTATGAAGTTACAGCAACATATTCTGGTAAATTAGGATATGGAGCTTCAAATTTTGAAGTACGAACGATTGCGGCCGATGTGAGTTCCACTCAATCAACCATAACCACCAATCTTGATACGACCGTGTCTTCTCGCGGTTCGCAATCAAGCTTAACTACGGTTGGCACTCAAGTTGAGAGCGCTTCATCTACTTTATCCGGAAAAATTACTACTGTAGGCGTCCAAGTGGAAAACGCATCTTCCACTGTTATGAATAAGCTCAACACAGTAAGTTCTAATTTAGATATTTTAATCGGGGCAATGGTTGTTACTCAATCAACGGTTGACGATGTTTCGCCTACTACCACTTCTTTTATTACAGCTTTAATTAACGCTACTGATAATTTTTATAATAATGCGGTTTTGACTTTTACCTCGGGCAATTTAGATGGGCAGACAAGACGGATTTCTAATTATGATGGGACAAGTAAAACCATTACTCTTTCTCCTGCTTTGACTTCGGCGCCAGCAAATAGTGACGCTTTTACTATTGTTAAACAAAATGTTTATGTTGAGGAGCAATTAGCAGAACATGAAACGGCGCAGGCAACTTCAAGAACACGAGTTGAAGATATTCAGACCAAAACGACAGATATTCAGACCAAAGTGACGGATATTCAATCAACTGTGAATACCACATATTCTTTACTTCAAACAGTGGATGGTAAAATTGATATTATTGATACTAATACTGACACTTTACTGACTAACTTACAGACAGTTGATGATAATGTGGATGCAATTGTGGCAAAATGGGGTGCATCTTCAGCGGCTGATATTGTTAGCGATATTAGCGGGGCTAAAACAGTAATTGACAACATCCGTTCATCCCAGCAATTAAATTATACAGTTGAGTTATCTGATATGGGCGAAGTTTTAACAGGCAATACTTATAGGGCGAAATTAACGATTTTGAATCATGAAAGCCAGTCAGCTGACGCAGTTAGTAGTCCGAGCATTATTTTATATGACTCAGTGCGAGCTACAGCTACTACCAGTATAATGACTAAACTTTCTACTGGTATTTATGAATATACTTACAGCGTGCCTTCAGATTCTACCAGTGGTTCATGGGAAACTGTGGTTTCGGTTGACTTAGGAGGGGCTTTGGCGATAACTCGCCAGGATTATTGGGAAGTGGAGGGTTCGCCAGCTCAAGTGCTTATCAATTCAATGAGTGATTTGAGTGTGCCTAGTATTGCGGCAAATGTAACTATTTCTAATGAGGGCGCGGCTAGCTATGAATATCAATATGAATGGTGTGTGGTTTCCGCAGAAGACAATGCTTGTGGTGGGGGTAATGATGTATTTTATTCTTCTGCTGCAAAATATATTTTAACTGGCGAGGATTGGGATACAACTTTGAATGCCACTGTTCCAGACACAGGCGATTATTGGTTTAAATTAGTGGTTTATTTCGGTACTGAAGCATCAGGTGCATCTCAGACATTTACTGCGGTTGAAGAAGATGAAGAAGTAATTTCTAGTGGCGGAGGCGGTGGTGTAGCGGAAGTGAGTTTGAATTCGGTTTATAACAAACTTTCAGAAGTTCAAAATGATTTGAACGCTTATGGTAAGACCAAAACCGCTTACGAGGATATGCAGTTGATAAAAAATTGGATTGGTGTTTTGCCTGGTCAGTTAAGTCAACCTCTTTACAAAGAAGTTGCTAATACCTCGGCCTTATTAAATAATGTAATTTCTCTTTTAGGAGAGACAATAGATCCT
Source organism: Patescibacteria group bacterium (assembly GCA_018896875.1). GTDB lineage: Bacteria > Patescibacteriota > Minisyncoccia > UBA6257 > 02-FULL-45-10c > JAHILT01. The sequence goes on along the minus strand of JAHILT010000038.1, from coordinate 11,326 downwards.
TCATCTCCGGCTTTTCGATCGCTTTTGGATATTTCCAAAGTTAATAGCGCTGACTTACAGGAAATGAAAAATAAATTAACTGATTTACGCGCGATTTCGTCCGTTACTCGGAAGATAGTGGAGCAGACCATTACCGAGCCGATTGTGGAAACTTGGATGACTTTTGATTCTGTTGTGTTCAATTTTCTAATCACTAATCCTCTGGCGGAAATCAAGACTTTAAAGTTTAAATCATATCTGCCGATTGAAGTTAAGCCTGAACATATTATGGATTTGAATGGATTATCTATTGATTATGATTCTTCAGCGGCTACTTATTATGTTTGGGGCAATGTTGCTTTAGATGCGGGACAATCAATAACCAAGAAAGTGGAAATTAAAGACATCTGGATTTTTGATGAAGCCGAAATTGAGTCTTTGAAAAAACAAGCGGAAACTTTATTTGAGTCATTGAAAAAAACTCAATATGAAGCCCAAGGAACGCTTTTGAAAAATGAAAACGAAGTTATTTTAAATATTATTTTATTGAATCAGAAAGAAGGTTATAGAACGCCTCAAGACCATATTGTGGCTCATCGAACCAATGAAGAGAAAATGGCGGGAGTAAAAAGAAATTTGGAAAAAATGAAGGATTTAGTAGTTCAATCAGGGGCTTCACAGGGTATGATTGGCAAGGTAGGTGGTATTCAGACTTTTGCTACTTGGGGAATTATTTTATCTATTGTTTTTGGCTTTGGCTTGCTGGCAGTTATTATTTTCGCTATGTGGCGTCATCAAACTTTAATGGCAGCAGCAGTAATGGGAATGGACAGGAAAGAAATTTTTGAACGAATGGGCAAGAAAGTAAAAAATAAAAAAAATGAAGATAATAATATTCTAAAGTCTATAACTAATATTACTGATAAAATCGGGGCAGGAATGTCTTTGACTACTTCTAGATTGTCAGGGGGTTGGCGTCTGCCGTGGAAAAAGATTTTAGCGCGGATTATGATTGTTGGACTAATAATAATTTTAGGAATATTAGTAATTAAATTTGCGCCAGTTTTATTTAGTAGTCGCACAACAACATTTGAAAGGGAAATGCCAGCCATAGCGCCAGTTAATCAGGAAAATGTCGTGCCTCATAGCGTTTCGCCGAACAGCGAAACTGCCACTAGAGTAGAAATGGTTTTCAGTGAGCAATCAAATCCCAAACTTAAAATTTTAAATACTCCGACCAATTGGCTTAATGTTAGGGATGAGGCTTCACTGTTAGGAGAAATAATAGCTAGAGTTTATCCGGATGAACAGTATGAATATACTAGCGAAAAAGATAATATTGACGGGTCAGGTTGGTATTACATCACTATTCCTAAAGGTAAAAGTGGCTGGGTATTTAAAGATTATGTTCAAGAAATTAAAAATTAAAAACGATATTTTGCTATTTAATATAGCTATTTATGGTATTTTTTTAATTGTTGCCGGTTTGGTTTTGCCAATAATTTTAATTCCGATTGTAAAAATTACTAATTATTCCGAGATTGTTGAGGAGATAGCGAAAGCGTTGATAGTGTTTTTTTTGATTTTGAAATTACCTTCATTTAAATTTAAACTGGCTGGTGCGGCAGTTTTTGGTTTTTTATTCGGGGTATCAGAGAATTTTTTATATCTTAATCAAATTTTTCAGCTTGGCGATTTCAGTATTTTCTGGCAAAGATTTTTATGGACAATGCCAATGCACATTATAACGGTTTTAGTGATGGTATTTGCAGGATTGGCGAGAAAAAGGTTTTTAATTTTTGGACTGGCAGGAGCCATAATTTTACATATGTTGTTTAACGGGATTATCATAGAGCTTCTAATACGATAATTTATTTTTTGGTCGGTCTGCTGGGAATCGAACCCAGACCCCGTGCTCCCAAAGCACGTATACTACCACTATACTACAGACCGTATTTTTGAAATCTTGATATTATCTTAGTTTAATTTCAAACCTATTTCAATAGTACGTGCATTTATTTGATAAAGAAGATGTATGTATATTTTTTGAAAGAGATAAATAAATACTAAAATAGAAATTATTGTTGAAATAAATTCTATTTTAGACTATTATTTTTTTATAACTCTTCATAGTTCAATGGACAGAACGACTCCCTTCTAAGGAGTAGATCGAGGTTCGATCCCTCGTGAAGAGACAAATTAGAATTCAAGTTTTCTTCCTTTGTAATTTAAAGCTTCTTTAATAAAGTTAGCTTCATTTTTTGTGCTGTGTTTAATCATATGGCAGTTAGCACATAATAAAATACATTTTTCGAGTTCTTTTTTTATTTTTTCCCAATTTTTATTTGCTACATTACCAATAATAAAATCTTTTTTACTAGGATCTGTATGATGGAATTGTAATGCGGCTTGGTTGCCTTGCCATCCGCATTCTATACATTTTCCGCCAAGACATTTGATTGCGGCGGCTTTAGCCCTAAATCTTCTAATTTTAGTATTACATGATCCACATCTATTCCTATTTTTGTTTTGATAATCCTTAAATTGATTATTGCACAATCTACATATTCTCATAAATTTAGTATAACATGTAATGTTCTACTGCACACTATTGCTAAAAATATGTATTTTGCTACAATAAAAGAAATTTAATATATGCCGCGGTAGCTCAATGGTAGAGCGCAGCCCTAAATTCTTTGGGGCCTTCTGTAGTAATACAGATTGAATAACCGGGTGAATTCGGGGAAAATCAACTATATCTTGTATTTGACAATCCCGAGCCGAGCTCCGCAGGGTTTAAGTGGCGGAGAAGGTGTAGAGACTAGCAGGTGAGTCCCAACAATAATCTTGCATTAGCGCCCGGCTTCCTGAATTAAGGAAGATGAGATAGTCCAAATAGCTTCGGAAGAGGCTGGCGTTGGGTGTTCGATTCACCCCCGCGGCACAAGATCTAAAAATCAATCTTTAGCCATAGATTGATTTTTTATTTTGTTTGTGTTATTATATTAAACATTGTTGTTTGATAATTTAATAAAATCTAAAATATTTAAGGAGGAAATATGCTTAGCGAAAAGTATATTCCAAGTGGCCCGTATATTTTTAAGACAGGCAAAAGAAAAGGAAAATCATTAGAAGAGTTGATGTTTGAAAATTATAGTTGGTTGGATTATATGTTGAAAAATATGAATTCTAACCTAAAAGAATTTTCGAAACTTAATAGTTTTCATCTTCATCTGCGCTGGCTTATGGCTCGCGGAGAAGATAGAGTGTCTACTCAAAGCTGTTTTTGCTGTCTGTCTAAACGAGTGGAGTTTTTCGCGTATAGTTATCGTGAAAAAAAATATTTTACAGCTTGTGAGGATGTAATTTGCAGAGGCAAAATACTTGCTAAGGCAAATTCACGTCCGTTAAAATTCTCTTCAATTTTAGAATTTAGTTATCCCTCAAGACTTTTTATAGCTAAATTTTTAAGAGAAATGTTTTTGCCTTGCTGTAAAAAATTAACTGCTGATGAGTTGTTTAAATTTTTTTCAGCTCAAAACCCTCCGACTTAAGTCGGAGGGTTTTTCTATTTTTGTTTGTAAAAACTATTTTCTTTGGTATTATTTATAAAGATTAAATAACTAGATATTAGACATCAGTCTTTCTTATCCCCTCCTTTAGGAGGGGCTAGGGGAGATTTTCTCCTCTTTCTTTGTTATTAGTTGTTCGTCGTTGGTTATTAGTTATTTTACATGGTGCCCATAGTTCAATGGTAGAACTCTTCTCTGTGGCAGAAGTGGCACGGGTTCGATTCCCGTTGGGCACCCATTATATTAAAAACTATTATTTCATGATGGTTTTTTCTGGGCAGTTTTTTATTATTCTGTGTTTTAAATATTGCATTTGAAATTATTATTAAAGTGGAGTTTAATTAATTATAGAAGCATTGATAATAAATTTCGCATTTTGCGGGATAAAATAAAGTTGAAAGGAGGTAGTGAATATGAAAATCGGGTTAGATAGTTTTTTAGAATATGGAAAGCATGAACATTCCTTATTAGGCAATTTGAAAAATGTATTTACAGCTTTTGTCATAACTTTAATTTGGACGATGGTTGTGATGGTTTTTCTTAATGTCGTGGCTAAGATGGACATAAATGGGGTGCGTTCTTTACTTACGGCCCAGATGGATGTCTATGCCAAAATATCACCGGGTATGATGACGAACGCCTATAAGGCTTTTTTCTTTACTTGTATATTTGCTCCATTATGGGAAGAAGCAGTTTTTAGGTTTGGTCCATTTGGGGTAGCTCGTGCTTTGGAATTTACGGCCACGCAAAAAACATCCGGTTATCTTCCAAGAACTATATGTTTATTTCCAGTGCTGATTGGAAGCTCTATAGTTTTTGGACTGCTCCATGGAAGCGTAATAAATATTATGATTCAAGGAGTCTTCGGAATGTTTTTTGCATGGGTTATGATTAAAAGTGGGTATTGGTCTGCAGTTTTAACTCATAGCTTGTGGAATTTTATGTTAATGTTCGGCATGCCAATAGTGTTGAGAGGGATTAATTAAAAAGCTCTTTTAATTAAAAGGCCCTTCGATTTAAATCGAAGGGCCTTCTTTTTTATAGTGAATTTACTAATTTTAAAAACCAAATATTTTTCTCCAAAAAGATGTTTTCTTTTTAAATCCTAAAGGTTGATGTTGGACAGTTTTTTCTAAACTGAATTTGTCAGAGATATTTTTTATTCTTTTGGCTTCTCGTGAAACTAATTCTCCATCGTATTCTCCACTATGAGCAGATACCCCTTCATAGCTTGCCTTTTTCATATCTAAGTGTAAGTTTATTTCGGTTTCTTGGGTTGGCAGGTCTTGAATATAAATATGAAAGCGAGGATAAAAATGTCCAGAATCAAATGAGCGCGCATAACTTACGTCGTTGTTTTTATGAGGATTAAATATTTCTATATAACCACAAATCCGCATAAAATTTTTATAAGAAGTATTTATCCCACCACATAAATTATTATGTGTGGGATTTATTTTTTTAATTCTTATTTTCATCCCACACATAACAAAAACTAGAAAGCAAAAGTTTTCTTTGGCTTTGTTGTTTTATTAATATTTATAAATAATCTTAAATTATATGATATTCCTACACAAAATCAAAAATTGATTTTTGTTATGTGTGGGATTCATATAAGTTTATTATATATCATATTATAAAACTTTTTATTTTTTTGTTAGTTTTATATTAATAGCTTCTAAATAAACATCTTTTAGTTTTTATTATGAGTAGTATAAAAAAATCAAGAAAAAAAATAGTTGTGATAGGTGGAGGTACTGGTGTTTTTACTACATTAACTAGTCTTAGACCTTATTTTAATAATTTAACAGCTATCGTTACTATGGCTGACGATGGTGGTTCTACGGGTATTTTGCGTGAGAATTTTGGTATTTTACCCCCAGGCGATATTCGCAGAGCTTTAATAGCTCTTTCTGGTTCAAATAATGAAATGTTGTCTAAACTTTTTTCTTACAGATTTAAACAAGGGATTGGGTTAACTGGGCATAGTTTTGGAAATTTATTAATAACAGCATTAGAGCGTATTACTAAGGATTTTGAAAAGGCTATTAATGAGGCAGGGAAAATTCTTTCTATAGAGGGGAAAGTTATTCCAATTACTTTGGGCGATACTAGGTTAATTGCTGAATTAGGAAATGGGCAAATTATAAAAGGAGAAAACAATATTGATATTCCTAAACACGAAGGGAATATTAAAATAAAAAAAGTTTGGCTTGAGCCTAAAGCTAAAATAAATTCTAATGCGAAAAAAGCAATTTTATCAGCCGATGTGGTTATTATAGGACCAGGAGATTTATATACTAGTATTATTCCAAATATTTTAGTTGGTGGCACCAAACAAGCGCTTAAAAAAACTAAGGCTAAAATTATTTATTTTAGTAATATTATGACTAAATTTGGTGAAACAAATAACTTTCAAGCATCCGATTTTATTAAAACTATTATTTCTTATTTAGGAAAAGGAGTTTTGGACTATGCGATAGTAAATAATAAAAAACCATCGTTTAAGAAGAGGGCAGTCTATATAAAAAAGAACTCTGACTTTGTAGAGCCAGATTTTAATTTAGAAAAAATAAACAAAGACATTTCAATTATTAAAACAGACCTTTTAAGACCAGGAAAATTTATTCGTCATGATTCTAATAAACTAGGAAGATTAATTAAAATGTTGGTTTAATCCGTAGATTTGTTATGTTATTTGGCGTGATTTGTTTCTAATTACTTCGCCAATTATTTTCTCAAAAACAGCATAATTTTTACTAACGTAAAAATTTGCTTCGCTCTCAGTGCAAGAGCACTTCCGAGATGTTCCTCAAAAACAATTGGCGAAGTATTTCAATAATATATTTTACTCAACAACAGCTTCGGTTTTTTTCTTTATACTATCCAATATTTTTTTGTCTTCTTTTAATATTTCCACTACTTTATTAAATCCTACGCCTATTTTTTCTCCTTCCATAGTGTATGTAGCTCCAGATTTCGTAACAACTCCATGAGCTATAGCAGCATTCAAAACATCTCCTTCATAGCAAATTCCTTCACCAAACATAATATCAAACAAAGCTTCTTTGAAAGGCGATGCTACTTTATTTTTTGCTACCTTAGCTTTTACGCGATTTCCTACTATTTTTTCTCCTTGTTTAACTTTTGCTATTCGTCTTATATCTATACGAACCGATGAATAAAATTTTAAAGCACGTCCTCCTGGAGTAGTTTCTGGACTGCCAAACATTACTCCTATTTTTTCACGAAGTTGATTTATGAAAATTATCATTGTTTTTGATTTAGCAGCGATAGCCGTAAGTTTTCTTAATGCTTGAGACATCATTCTGGCTTGAAGACCCATAAATTGTTTTCCCATTTCCCCGTCAATTTCCGCTTGCGGGGTTAACGCTGCTACAGAATCTACTACAATTACATCAATAATATTAGAACGCACAAGACTTTCTAAAATATTTAGCGCATCTTCTCCGCTGTCTGGCTGGGAAAGCAAAAGGTCTTTTACTTTTACTCCTAGCTTAGATGCATAACTAGGATCCATTGCGTGTTCAGCATCTATAAAAGCGGCTCTTCCGTTTTTTTTCTGAGCTTGAGCAATAATGTTTAATGCTAGCGTTGTTTTTCCGCTGCTTTCTGGTCCAAATATTTCTATAATTCTTCCCTTGGGAAGTCCGCCTACTCCGAGAGCTAAGTCAAGAGAAAAAGACCCAGTAGAAATTACATCAACATTAATTTTTTTTACGTCTCCCAATTTCATCACTGATCCTTCTCCAAATTTATCTTGTAGCGTTTTTAATAGATTTTCTATATCTTTTTCGGAGTCATTTTGTTTATTTTCCTTGCCCGTCATAGTCTTGGCGTCAGAGGGTTTTTTAATATTTTTCTTGTTCATTTTTAATTTTATTTTTATATTCATTATTTCTCTTTCTCTCTTTCTTCGTCGTTAGTTGTTGGTCGTTGGTCAATAATTCGTATACGTTATTTTACTTTAAAAATGAATATAAAAAAACAGCTCATATTCACAGAGCTGTTTATAACTATTTTTTAAAAAGTTTGCACGTCAATTAGTTTTTCTGGTTCTTCAAAAATTATTTGTTTTATTTGAGAATTTTCTTTACCTAGTATTTTTTTAACTTTGAATTCAATAGTGTTTAATCCTAGTTGTAATTCATAAGCTAATTCAAAATCCCCGGCAGGATTAGCAACTACCTCTTCGCCATTAATAGTTAATTTATCTACAGATCTTATTTGACCAGTTAGATTAATTAAGGGCTCTGAAACTACCATTAATGAATCTTTTGGATTGGTTATTTTCAGATATGGTTTGCTGAAAAAATTATTAAAATTTGAAGCAAAGAATATTATAATAATAATTGCGGTAAGAAAAGAAATAACTGTTTTTTTATTTAATTTTTGTATGACAAAACGATTGGTTGGAAGTTTATCAAAAGATCCAGAGCTTTTATGTTCAATTCCTTCTTTATATACTGTCCATATATCTTGAAGATTAAGATCTAAAACTTCGCATATTTTTTCTAAATATCCGCGAATATAAGGCGTAGCTGGAAGTTTATGGGTCTCCATATTTTTTAACGCTATGATGAATTTTTCAGGAACAGACGTTAAAATAGACAGCTTTTTATAAGTTAGATCCTTTTCCTTTAGCGCTTCTTCAAATATTGTTTGTAGATTTTCTTTATCCATAATGTAATCTTTAATCTTAATTTTTAATTCCTAGTTCCTAGTCGCTAATTACTATTCTCGCTTTTGCTCCTTCTCCTGGGCCTACGATTCCTCTTTCTTCCATCATATCTATTAATCGCGCTGCGCGAGCGTAGCCGATGGCTAGTTTACGTTGAAGAAATGATGTTGAGGCTTTTTTTGCTTCGCGTACGATTTTAACAGCTTCATCAAAAAGTTCATCGTCATCTTCTTTCTCAAATTCATCAAAATTTATATCGTTTATATCTTTCCTTATATTTTCTGGATTAAAACTAAGTGATGTTTCTGAATCTTCATCTCCTTCGTTTCGTTCTTTTATAAAACTTGTTATAGCATGCAGTTCTTCCTCGCTTATAAAAGCACCTTGAATTCTTTTCGGCTTGCTTAATTCAGAAGTAGTAAAGAGCATATCTCCTCCACCAAGTAATTTTTCTGCGCCAGCTATATCTAAAATTGTTCGGGAATCTACTTGGCTTGCTACTTTTAGGGCAATACGCGCTGAAATGTTGGCCTTAATAAGTCCAGTAATAACTTCAACCGATGGTCTTTGGGTAGAAAGCACTAAATGAATTCCTGTAGCACGAGCCATTTGGGCTAATCTTACAACGGAACTTTCAATATCTCTTCCGTAAGCGGTCATAAGGTCTGCTAATTCATCAACAACTATTACTATATAAGGAAGTTTTTCTTCATTATGTTTTTTATTATAGCTTTCCATATCTCGAACTCCAGCGTCTTGCAATTGTTCATATCTTCTTTCCATTTCAGAAATAGCCCAACGAAATACACCTAACGCTTTTTTGCCTTCTGTTATAACAGGAGATATTAAGTGGGGAATATCGTCATAAATAGTAAGCTCAACTCTCTTGGGGTCAATTAAAATAAGTTTTAAGGTTTCTGGAGAATTTTTATACAATAAGGATACTAATAATGCATGAATAGCTACAGATTTTCCCGATCCAGTACTTCCGGCAATAAGAAGATGAGGCATTTTTGCTAAGTTTCCAGTTATTAATTTTCCAGTGACATCTCGTCCTAAAATAAAACCTAGCGATTCAGAGTTTATAAATTCTGGAGAAGTTATTAGGCTTCCTAAACGTACTATAGCCGCCGATTTATTTGGTACTTCAATACCAACTAATGATTTTCCAGGAATAGGAGCTTCCATTCTTATAGGATGGGCCGCTAATGCTAAAGCAAGGTCTTGGTTTAATGCCGTTATTCTGCTTAATTTAATACCTTCAGCTGGTTTTAATGAATATCTGGTAACTTTAGGGCCGATACTGATTTCTCCCATTTCTATAGGAATGCCGAAACTATCCAAAGTCCTTTTTATTATATTAGCGTTCGCGCGCAAATCTCCAGGGGTAGGTTTTTCTACTTGAGATTTAAGAAGATTTAGAGGTGGAGGCGTATAATTCATTCCGCTTGATTCCGTGTTGATTTGTGGTTTCAAAAAATCTTCTTCGGGAGATCCTTTTTTTGGCATAAAAAAAGGTTTTCTAGTTTTTGTCTCGGTGTTTTTATATTTTTCGTCTTTGTCCTTTGTTTCCTTTTCGCTATTTTTGTCTTTTTCATTTTTCTCGATAAGCTTTTCCTTAATTAGCGTTTCTTCAGAATTTTCTAATCCTGTGATTTTAAAATCTTCAATAGGCTTATTTTTTATCCCTTCCTCTTCCCCTTTATCTTCATTTTTAAGCTTTATTTTTAGCGGAATATTTAAAGCCAAAAGGAGCGAGGCGAGAATTGCGGTGCAAATTATAATTATTGAAGCAATATATCCGAAGGGTACTTGAATGGCTCCCATCCATTGTCCCACCAGTCCTCCTTTTTCGTCACAAATTACATCAATTAATCCAAGTCCGCTCATTATAAAAAACAATGCTCCGAAAAGTCTGATAGGTAAATCTCTGTATTTTTCATCTTCGCCGACAAGGAAATCGCCAGCCATTATTAACATAATAAAAGGGAATAAATAATATCCTAAGCCAAATAGCAAGGTGAGTTGTAAGAATATAAATTCTCCCGCTGGTCCAGCTTTTTGAACGCTAGCTAAAATTAAAATTACAGCGAAACAAATAAAAAATATTGCGATTATACTTTTTTCTGTTTCTGGATTTATTTGCGATCTTAGAGAACTTATTTTTTTGAATATTCCTAGCCCTCCGCCTTCGCCGTGATTTTGATTTTTATTTTTTCTTTTTGCCATTGGTTCTATTATACAATGAATAAGCACTAGGCACTAGGCACTAGGCATTAGGCACTAGGCATTAGGCACTAGTCTTATTCCCTCCTTTTAAAGGAGGGTTAGGGTGGATTAATTTTGTTTTTCAATCATTACTTTATATTCAACAAAATCCTCGAAGGTTTTGGTGGAATACTGTCTACTAATCATTACGAGCCCTAAAATAAACCCCCACACCTATGCATAGGTGTGGGGGTAAAAGATTTTATATACTCTCAATGCTTTTTATCATATCTTCGTCTTTTTTAAAACGATAAAAGGTTCTTCCTGTGGTTATTTGTCCGATTAATTCCGCAAAAGATGTATGAGGATTGTTTTTCCAATTTTTTTTAAGGCGTCCAAGAAAAAGATCTATTTGACAGCGTCTTCTCTTGGTATTTGGATTATTATAGCCGAACATTTTTTGGATTTCCAAAAGTCTAGAAGCGTAATTTTTGCTGTAAAGACGTTCTATCTCTGCAATTGTTTCAAAGTCTTTTTTGAAAGAATGGAATCCATATCCGATTATAGCGAAGCCAATTAATTGTGCAAATGACAAATGAGATTTGCCAATCCAAACATTTTTTAATCGTTGAATAAAAATACTGATTTCTTTTTTTGTCCTCCGATAATTTGGATTGTATTCTTTTTCAAGTTGTTTGATGACTTGTTCTACGTCTGAGAAATCAACATACATCTCATTACCATCTACTACTATTTTCCTTTTTGTTTTTTTCATTCATTACCTCCTGTATTGAATTTTTAAAATAACTGGTGATTATATTACTATAAAAAATCCATTTTAGCAAATTTTTCTTATTCCCTCCTT
>JAHILT010000037.1 GCA_018896875.1 Patescibacteria group bacterium | reverse complement strand
TCTTAATCTTTCAATCTCTTTCCGTATTTCTTCAATTATTTCTGGATTATGAATTATCTTATTTTTACCTTCAGTTATTGAAATAATATAAAATACCTTTCCGCCATATTTTGCGGTAAATTTTTTATGCGTCTTTTTCTGTTGTTCTCTCTCAGTTTTACTATGGTTTAAAAACTTCTTTATTATGATATTCTATTGCAAGTAAATTCGGCGTATATTGATTGGGAATAAATGATAATTTTTTATCCGAGAAAGAATCCAGATAGCTTCCTTTTTGTATCTTACTAGATAATATACTATAAAATCTCCCGGACTTGTATTCTATAGTTAGTAATCCATCGTCAAAAAGTTTATGTAAATCATATGACAATAATATTCCGTTATTGATTGAAAAAGATCCACCTTTATTATACGGAATTATATGTGAAGCTTCTAGTAATGCCTTTTCCTCTAAACCTTCTTTCAGAATAATTTGCTCGTTCCTAATAAAACATTTTTTGTTATAGATTTTACTTAAATTATTCCTGAAATCTACTTGTTCTTTCCCAGGCCTACCCGCTTTTTGATAATTGTGTTTATTTATGCTGATTAACAACGGAACGCGACCCAATTCTATTATTTCTTTCAAAAAGGGCCTGTCCACATTCAAATTTTTATCAATAACGTGAATAGTTGTTAAATAGTTAATTATATAAGAAACTGGTCTTTTTATTTCTTCTTTAATTTCATTTGGTAAAGAATTATAATAATGGCCTGTAAAATTATTTTTCAATATCTCTATAATTGGGTGAGACAATATTTCTATCAATTGCGTTTGACTCAATTTATTAATGTTGTTTTCGTAAATCGCGCGAAGCAGCACATAATATGACCTAAACGATGAAATATTTCCCTCATAGTAATAATTTACAACGAGTAAACCTAAAGTAATATAATCTTCGATGTTTTCTTTTAGTTTTTGTCCAAAAATAGTAACCAACGGTTTCTCCTGTTCTTTATAATCAATAAGCCCGAGTTTTTTCATATCGGGAAACTTTGCCTTTCTATTGTTAGGAGTTTTATCTAGATATTTTTTCACAACCACCGTATCATAAAAATCTATTTTCTGAAAATGATTCATCAGAGTTGAAAGATTAACCTTAAGGTGTTTTAAGCTGTCAAAAAAAATTCCTCTTTCTATTTTTGTAATTGATTTATTAAAATATGTTATTTTCTTAGGCATAAAATTGATTCTCGTAAATATTTTTTATTTATTTCCTCAACCTTTTTCATTTGTTGTGAGCTCGTTTTTAATGTTCTTGCTTTTTTAATTTCTTCTACATTAAAACCATAATTATTGGCGATAATAGACAATAAATTATCGGTTGGGATTGGCGTTGTTTCATAAAAAGAATTACCAACAACTATAAACATCCAACCACCATCTTTAATTTTAGAATAAACATTAGAAATCAGTTTTCCCATATCAAAAAAATAATTATGCAACATTTTTTTTGTTTTACTATTATTAATTTTTTCAACAGCGGCATTTACGGCATCAATGTTAATTTTTTGATCATTTATATTTGCATTAGTATTGCTGCGCAACGCTTCTTTTCTTAATAATTTTAACTCTTCGGAATTTTTAATATAACCGCCGGTCCAAAGTTCCATTTTATAAACTTCGAAATAATCAAACATATTGGCATATGGAGGAGACGTAAGTATTATATCAATATAATTATCTGGTATTTCTTGCAAATCCAAACTCGATTTACTGTAAATATTTATTTTTTTGTATTTCAACATAAAATCGTTTTTTATTTTCAATTTAAGCGCTCCGTCTAAAATATTTATCAAATATTTATCTAAAACATCGATAGGAATTTTTGATTTTCTAAATTTTATTCCGTTGCCGTCTCTTTTATAATCGAAAATTTTATCCAAATTTGAAATTATAACTAATCTAATAAATTTGGAAAGTTCTGAGGTGAAGTTTTTACTTAATTTATTTATGAAATTATTTATATAATAATATTTATCTTTTTCTGCATATTTTTCGAATTGCTTCCATTTCGGTAAAGCAACGGGTTTTGCCAACATATTATTAGAAAGAATTTTTTTTATAGTTTCCATTACTTCTGAAGGATCTTCTTCTAACGGTAACAATTTTGCTAAACTAATATCAACTGCGAGCGGATTAGTGTCATAGCCATAGATTTCTTTAATTCCCGCACTTTTAGTAAAAACGCTTCCCGTTCCAATAAAAGGATCTAACACTACCCCTCTTTTTTGTATATTAAACTCATCACACAATATATTAAGTAGGTTTGGAGAAAAACTTTCTTTATACGGAAAGAATTCGTTAAGGGTGTCCTTTGAGTCATCTTGATTTACAAGATTAGAAAAAATAATTTTTTGTGTTTTTTTTTCTAAACAATTTAATATTCTTTCTTTGGCCATTTCACAATATTTTTTTGATATGTCTATTCCAATACATCTCCTATTAAGTTTAAAGGCGGCTAATGTTGTTGTGCCAGTCCCGTTGAAAGGATCTAATATTAAGTCGTTAGTATAACTATATAATTTTATCAATCTCTCAATAAGCTCTACCGGAAACACGGCTGGATGATCTAATTTTTTTATATTAGCCGTAAATATAATATTATTATAAATTTTATCGTCTTCAACATACCACAAATTTTTGGTCCATTCTTTAAATTCGTCTGAAGACACGTCAGAGTTTTTGTTATCACCAATATGATTTCTACTTATTTTAGAAAATACAAGAATAACTTCCCCTAATGGCCTAAAACTAGGATTTGATGGACTCTTCCAGCTTCCCCAAGCGGTATTATTACCTTGAAAATGTTTAATATTTTTTCCTTTATGCCAAGTAATCATCTCAAAATCTAAAAATCCTGCCGTATTAAAAATTTCGGCAATCTTGGTTGCTAAAAAAAATACTTGTTTGGTTTCTTTATTTTTAATAGCAAATGGCAAATTAATACAAACCCTGCTTCCTTTTTTGCAAACCCTAAAAAGTTCTTTTGCAACATCGCCAATCCATCTCATGTAGTCTTTTTCTGGCAAACTATCATTGTAATTATCATAATTGTGCCCCACGTTATAAGGGGGAGAAGTAATAATTAAATCTATGGTTTCATTGTTTAATAATTTCAAAAATTTAATAACGTCTGTATTATATATAAATATATCTTTTTCTTGATAAAATATATTTTCTTTTGGAAGATTATTGTAATTTTTATTCAAAGAGAAACCAAACAAATCATTTCGTTGTTTTTTTTCTTCTTTATTTTCTTTTTGTTTATTTTCGGTTAATGCAAATAAACTTCGTATGGCAAGGTCTTTTACTCCTTGGTTTTTGGATAATTTGCTTCTTATTTTTTCTTTCTGGGGTTTATAAATCTTTTTTGCTGAACTTTTGGATTTTTGGGTTGGCCATTTTTTAGCGATAATACCGTGTTTTGTTTTGCTAAAACTAACACTCCCGCGAAGTTTTGTTTTCACCGATTTTAATGCCTTTTGATTTTTAACTCTTACTTTTGCCATAAACCGAGCTTTCGTGAAACGAAAGCGAAGGTGAAGATGAAGAGCAATCTCTTCATCGCCTTAACTTTGTTTAAAATTATATAGTCGAAGAGATAAATCTCTTCTTCATCTGCGCTTTCGCAGGGCGAAAGCTTGATTAAAGAAGAATTTTAATTCTTCGCCATATTATTGTATTAAATTTAAAAATTTTACTTTGTATTTATAGTCAATTTTATCATCTACATCTACAAAGCCAGTTTTTATTAAATGAGCGTTGATAAAAGTTTTATTTTGTAAATACAGATAACATAAAAGATTATTTTTTGGGTCATATTTTAGCGAATCAAATCTCATAAAAACTCTCTGGTTTTTTAATTTTGCTTGTAAAAATTTAATTGCGTCATTAATTCTTTTAAAATTAGTTTTTACCCCGAGTAACTTAATTGTTAAATCATTATCTATAGCTACCGCAAAACAAATTCGGG
>JAHILT010000036.1 GCA_018896875.1 Patescibacteria group bacterium | reverse complement strand
ATTCTTTTTCTTAGTTCTCCCGCAACACCCCATTGTTTAAGAGGTTTTGTTTCACCTAGGATTTTTATAATAATTGCTGAATCAGCAAATTCATTTACACGTAAAAACTCAGGAGCTTTGATAATAGAATCTTTCCATTCAGAATCTTCGGCTAATTCTTTGCCTACTTGATTAACTATTTTTATGACGTGTTCAAGATTTGAGTCGTAGGCAATACCTAAATCAAGATTAACTCTTGCAAAATGTTTAGATAAGTTTGAAGCTGTTTTGATCTGTCCGTTTGGAATATGGTGTACAGTTCCATCTAAATCTCTTAAAATAGTCATTCGTAGATTAATATCCTCTACGGATCCACAAGTTCCATCGAAACAAACAACATCACCGATACGATATTGATTCTCTAATATAATAAATAAACCAGAAATAATGTCGCGGATTAAATATTGTCCTCCAAAACCGAATGCTAAACCAACGACTCCAGCAGCTGCCATTATAGGTCCAATATTTATGCCTAATTCTGAAGCAATCATCATGAATCCCACAAGTAAGACTAGTATTTTTATAGTTCCATTAAAAACTTTAATAAGAGTATTTTCTCTCTTTTTCTCGGCTTCTTTTGATAAAAAGTGGTCAGATGTGACTGATTTTCGTACAGTTCTTTCAACGAAAATTGCTCCAAATCGGCGAGTGAGATAAATTGCTAAAATAATAAGAATGATTTTAATTCCATGAGAACTAGCCCATGAAATAAAAATTTCACTCATTTGAATAATAAATTTATATATTGTTGACATAAAAGAAACTATAACACAAAAGAATTAAAAATTTAAGATATTTAGATAATAGTAAAAAAGCCGCCTTTTTAAAGGCGGCTTTTATAATAAGAAACATTAAGATTTTTTTAATTGTTCCGTATTATTGATTTCATCGCAGACAAACGAACACCATGTGCGTGATGCCCAGTAATCAGCTAATTGCACAATTAAAAGCATCGTTGTTTTTTGGTCTGTGTGGCTTATCTCTTTTTGCATTTTTAATGCTGGCGTAGGGTTTGGTTTGTTCATAAGTCCCATATGGTCTTTAATTAAGTCAAGAATATCTCGTATGTCAGTATCATTAGTTGATTCAATAAGCGCAAATTTCTCAGCTGCGATTTTGCCATGTTCGTAATTTGTTCTTTCTCCCCATGGATTACCGTTTTTATGAGTATCATGCAAAATACAAGCTGCGATTACTTTGTCTTTAGTGATTTGGTCTGAAACACTAAAAAAAGGACAAAGAGAAATTGCTACTTGTACGGCTTTTCGGGAATGAATAACTACTCCTCCTTCACTTTGATCTTCTGGTGGATGATATTTATTAGAAGAAGAGCTAGGGGCAATCCAGAATTTTTTTGGAGCCTTTTTTAAGGCTTTTTTTACGAAATTTCTTATTTTGAGACTTTGAATTAATTCAATACAATCATTAAAATGTTTTTTCATATATTTTCTCCTTTATTAAATAACTGATTTAAATAATATTGAAATGAATCAGAGAAGTCAATAAGCAAATAAAAGCCCTGGTTTTCAAGCAGGGCTTTTGTATAAATAATTAATACGGAAGCGATCGTCCTTTTGAATCGCGGATTCTAGTTCTTGTTTCTTCAATGGTTAGAACATCCGTTTCGCTGAGTTTGAGTTTTTGAATAAGTCCTTTGAAAGTAATTATATAAATAGGGCAATGTAATTTATATAAGCTTCTAGCTTCTTTAAAAACCCCTATACCTAACTTGCCGTCGCGGAAAGGTAAAAATATTCCAGCCTTACATTTAGGGATTACTTTTTCTAAAAAATATCCCATGCTGTGCTTTTTATATCCTTCTGAATGATGTTTTTGATTAGGATTTTCTATTTCCCAATCTGGAAAAAACCATCCTATTTTTTTAAGTAATTCAGCTTCAAGTCCTGTATTATAAGTATTGATTGGATGTCCAAAATAGATTTTCATTTTCATTTTACTTGCCTCCTGTAAATGTTCTGAGTAAATAGTAAAATTTATCTATATTTTTGTCAATGACTTGTAAAAAATAAAAAAATATTGAATAGCTTTTTGAATTAAGTGGAGACGGCGGGAGTTGAACCCGCATCCGAATCATGTCTAAAATTAGAACTGGTACGAACATAGCCAAGCCTGTTTGGGTTAAAAAGTAGAAGGCTTGGCGAAAACTTTTTAACCTTTCCTAACAAGTCTTAGTTCTTATTGGTAGGAACAATAAGAAAGCATCTCGCTGATTATAACACCCAAGGTCGTTTTAGCGAGTATCAAACGTTTGGATGCTTCACCCTCAATGGGGCGAAGAAGTTAGGCAAAAGCCATTGCTGGCATTCTTGTCAACTTAGATGAAAAGTTTGCACTTTTCTTTTTGCGGATTTTTACGAAGTTTCCGCACTTCGGTTCGATTCTAATTTTTCAATGACCGTCGAAGCCCAGCGCCCCCATATTTAACTAACAGCTAGTAAAAATAGCCACTAGCGACTAGTAGTTAGAGATTAATAATATCACAATTCTAATAACTAGTTGTTAATTTTTATTTTTCGGTAGTTAGTCCTCTATCAGCTCCATTGAATTAACTAATGGCTAACTTCTAGTGGCTAATCTGCTGTTTTGGTTAACCAACTATTCTTTTAATATGTCTTTCTACGTCGCGTTTTTTGATATCTTCGCGTTTATCTTGTTTCTTTTTATGCTTAGCTAAGCCGATAGTTAGTTTTATTTTGCTATTTTTTTTATAAATTGTCAATGGAATTATGGATAATCCGCCTTCTTTTGATTTTCCTATTAAATATTTTAATTGATCCTTATGTAATAAAAGTTGGCGAGAACGATCTTCTTTAAAATCGCTACCAAGATTTTTGGGTTGATATGGTAAAATTTTGAAATTTATTAAAGTTGCTTCTTTTGGTCTGATCAAAACAAACGCTCCAGCCATATTAGCCTTTCCTGTAATAATAGACTTAACTTCTTGTCCATTTAAAACAATGCCTGCTTCAAAGGTTTCTAATATTTGATAGTCAAATCGGGCTTTTTTGTTTTCCATTAAAAATGCCATAAGTTTATTATAGATTAATTTACAAGAAATCCTAGCGTTTACATAAAACCATCTTATTTTATGTTCTAAATATGGTGTTCCATCAATAATTTTCTCGGAAACAGCATAATTTTTCTAAGAGAAAAATTTGCTTCGCTCTCAGCGTAGAAGCGCTTCCGAGATGTTCCTCTAAAACAATATGACGGAACACCATATTTGTTTACTAAATCATTTGTATCGACAAATGATTTAGGGGATAATAAAACTATGATTGAATTAATTAAAGAGCGAATAAATAGTGTTCTTAAAAATAAGGTTGTTTTTGATATTAGTGCTTCGGATAAATCCGAGTTTGGACATTATTCTTCTAATATTGCTTTTAAGCTTGCACCATCGCTCAAAAAGACGTCACTTGAAGTTGCTGAAGATTTAGTAAAAAAATTAGATAAGTCCTTAAATAGCTCAGAATCAATTTTTTCTAAAATTGAAGTTGCTGGTTCTGGGTTTATTAATTTTTGGCTAAAACCAGAAGTCTTTCAAAAAGAACAGGACGTACAAATTCATTCTAATTTTTCAGATGGCGAAAATATTATCATAGAAATGGTTGATGCTGCAGTTTGTTTAGGAATTAAGTCTATTGTTATATCAGATCATGCGAAAGGATGGGTATCTAAAAATGGAACAAAATTGGAATTTTTTTCTTAATAATTTTCCATCCATAACGAAGCATTGGCTCAAGTCCTCTGTAATAATCAGAAGCATATATAAGTTTAAATTGGTCGCGTATATCATTTTTTTGTAGAAAAAGCTCTTTGTCTACGCCATTGGGAATAATTACAATTTTTTTATTATAAATAGTGGGTAGTAAACTTTTGTGATAATTTGATTTTATGAAAATTTTATTAATTTTATTTATTCTTGTTTCAGTAAATTCTTTTAAAATAGGCACATCATGCAGATCAAGGTAAATTGTACGTGCGTTTAAAGATTGGCTAAGTATATCAAGATCACGCCAGACAATAAGTATATCTACTGGCTCAGATGGGTTAAATTTGCTAAAGTGGTAGTATTGTACTCCATCATATTCTTTTTCCTGGGTATTTAAGTTATTAAATACAGTTACTTTATGTCCCATTTTTGCCCAGAAACGAGAGAGATAAATAACAGCGGTTTGAGAGCCACCGATACCACGAGATAGAGACAATGGAGACCACGGTTCTGTAGTTTGATTAGTATAGTAGACAATAGATTTTTTTTGTGATGCCATTTTTAAAATTTATTTATAAATTATGATATTAACTTCATTCATTAATAAATTATTTTTTAGTTTATCATTAAAAACCCCTTTTCTTATAAATAGAGTAAGACAAGGACAATCAACTATTGTATTCTTTATTATTACTGAAAATGGCTCAAAATACTACTTGCGTATTCCTAAAAACAAAGAAGAAAGTGTTATTCCTGAAGTTTTAATACACAAGAAATTGTATAAATTAGGCATAAAAATTCCTTCTATTATCACATATCAAGATGCCTGCGTTTTTTTAAATGGACACTCATTTATTTTATTGGATGCAATTCATGGTAGTCCTTGTACTTTTTTTTATGCCAGATAGTGAGCTAGATTCAATTTTATGCGAAGCAGGAAAAGAATTATCATTAATTAATAGTGTAGTGTTTGAAGGATTCGGATCAATATATAAGAATAAAGATTTTATTGTAAATAAATTGCAAGGAAATTCTACTACATATAAAGATTTTATTCTTATGAGGGCTGAAAAAAATATAGATATCTTATGTGCGAGTGGGTATTTTAATTCTAATCAAATTCTCACAATTAAAAAAGTATTGCAATCAAATAAGATTATGCAATATGTTCTAGATATTACGCAGGGATATTTAACTCATGGCGATTATCATTTAGATCATATTTTTCATTATAAAGGTAAATATGTTGGAATTATTGATTTTGGCGATGCAAAAATTGCATCTCAAGGATATGATCTTGCGTACTTTAAAATTAGAAATCGTAATCTTTTTGAAAAATTATGCTATGGATATAATCAGACAAAAAATTTTTCTATTAGAACTACGGATAATTCTATTATTGTTTTTTTGGTTGGCATTCGTGTGCTTGCATCTGCTTTTGAAAATAATCAGATTATTGGAGACAAAGATGAACGATATCTATCCTTTAAAGATGAACTTGAACGAATAGATGAGTTTATATAATTATAACAAAACATAACAAGATAGAAAATCTGCAAAAGATGAGATACATAGGTAACACATTATGTATCTATGAAAGGACGGTATAATGGAGCACATATGAATACTTTTATCCACGTACTACCGGGAGCTTGTTCTTTGGCTTCTCTCCCTATGTTATCTCCAGAAGCCAAAAAAAGGTTGAAATGGATGGACTATCACAGAAAGCATAAAAATGCTTCTCAAACATGTCGTTACTTCGGTATTTCCAGAAAAACATTCTATGTCTGGAAAAAGAGATACAATCCATATCATCTTGAATCATTGGAAGAACAAAGCAGGCGGCCAAAGAATACCAGGCAATGGGAAGTGTCTAGAATACAAGAATTTCGAATTATTGCTTTGAAAAAAAGATATATTCTCACTGGTATTGATTGCCATTCCAAGATAGCTTTTGCTAGAATGTATACAACCAAGAATTCAAAGAATGCCAAAGACTTCCTATTACGCATGAATTATCTATTGGATAATAAAATTGAAAATATTACCCGAGACAATGGATAAGAATTTCAAGGAAAATTTGATTAAGCTGTTCAAGAACTCAATCTTGGCAATTATTTCTCTAGAGTCAGAACTCCTACCGACAATCCTTTTGATGAAAGGTTTAACAGAACTCTTCAGGAAGAATTTATTCAAATGGGAGATATGAATTCAGACTGCAGTATATTTAATAAGAATCTTACTGAATGGTTAGTTGAATATAATTTTCACAGACCCCACCAATCTCTTACTTATGAAACCCCAGTCGAGTTTCATTACAAGTATCACAAAGTGTTACCTATGTACCCATCTAGTACAAAATCTATCTTTTGTAAGTTTTTCTTGATAAACTATAAATGTAATGAATATAAATATAAGCGGAAAAGTTTTAGCGACAATAAAATTGGAAATATTTAATTTTTTTGCTAGTTGTAATATCAAGCTTCTTGCAGTGAATTTAGAAAGATCTGACAATTTTAAGCATGGCGATATTTCAACAAGTATAGCTTTGGAATATGCAAAGACATTCAAAAAGGATCCATATTTATTAGCTCAAGATATCGCTGATTATCTTTCTAGGAAACAATTACAATATATTGAAAAAATTGAAGTGATTAAGCCTGGTTTTATTAATATTTTTTTTAATCAAGTATTTTATAGAAATATTCTTATTGAAATTTTAGAATTAAAGGACAGCTTTGGTAAAAATAATTCTTTAAAAAACCAAAAGTGGGTTGTAGAACATACTTCTCCTAATCCAAATAAGGCGATGCATTTAGGGCATCTTCGGAATAATCTTATTGGCATGAGTCTTGTTCGTATTCTTTCGTGGAATGGCGCAATTGTTGTTTCTGATGCAGTAGATAATAATCGTGGCATTGCAATAGCTAAGCTTATGTGGGGTTTTCTTGCTCATATGAGAAAAATTAAAAGTGTCCCGATTGAAATTGAGTATTGGAATTTACATCCTAACCAATGGTTTTCTCCTAAGGAACAAAGGCTAGCGTCAGATGTATTTATTACAAAATGTTATGTACTTGGAGAGTTAGATTTTAAGAATGATTTAGTGGTTGAGCAAATAGTCCGTAATCTTGTTATACGATGGGAGATGGACGAGAAGGGTGTACGGAAGCTTTGGTCTCATGTGCTTAATTATGCTTATGAGGGTATAGAGAGAACTCTTTCTCGACTTGGAAGTCATTGGGACAAGGTTTGGCATGAGCATGAACATTATCAAAAAGGAAAAAGTTTTATTAGAAAAGGTCTTAAGGAAGGAATTTTTAGAAAATTAGAAGATGGTGCAGTTTTGACTAATCTTTCTCATTATAATCTTCCAGATACAATTTTATTAAAAAAAGATGGAACATCTCTTTATATCACGCAAGATATTGCGCTTGTGGCATTAAAAAAAGATTTTTACAATGCCAGAAAATTAATATGGGTTGTAGGCTCTGAGCAGTCGCTTGCTATGAAGCAGCTTTTTGCTGTTTGTGAACAACTCGGCATAGGGTCGTTGAAAGGTTTTACTCATATATCATATGGATATGTTGGATTAAAAGGTGATAATGGAGATTTTAAAAGAATGTCTTCAAGAGAAGGGAAAGTCGTTCTTATTGATGATGTTATTGATATTGTGCGAGATAAAATTCTTCAACGCTTTATAAATAAAGGCAGAAAGGACGATGATTTATTGCATAGCTTGTCTGAAAAGATGGCATTGGCAGCTGTAAAATTTAGCATTCTTAAATCTGATAGAACCCAAAATTTTATTTTTGATACTAACCAATCAATAGAAATGACGGGGGATTCTGGGATATATGTATTATATTCATATGTGCGCACACAATCAGTAATAAACAAAGGAAGGAATAAAAGATTAAGGAATACAGATTTTTTTACAAAATCAGGACAAGAGGGATACTTAGTAAAATTATTGATGTTTTTTCCTGAAGTAGTGCAAAGAGCGAAAGATGACCTTTCGGTACATCATATTGCTCAATATTTGATTGAAATTTGTTCTGCATTTAATACTTGGTATTCAAAAGAAACTATTTTAGATGGATCAAAACAGCAAGATTACAAACTTGCAATTACACAGTCTGTTGGCATAGTGATAAAGAATGGATTAGAAATTTTAGGCATTAAGGTTCCTGAGAGGATGTAAGAAAAAACCCGCGCGTAATTACGCGCGGGTTTAGATTTTTACTTAAAGATGTTCTGTACGGAGACCATAATCACCGCCTTGACCATTTCCAATCCTATTAATGAAGTCAACGAGTATGGCGTCTATTAGTTTCTGAGTCAATCGTTGTTCTTTTTTTAGTTTTGAAATATCTTTAAAAGAAAGATTATTCATATATCTGTTATGTTCAACAGATGAAAGCGCTTCTTTTCGATATTTTTTAGCTTCTTCTTCTAAAAGATTAAGAAGTTCTCCACAAGTCATTCCACGTTTTGCCATTATTGCACCTCTCAAAGTTAAATGTTCTATTTGTAGTGTATTCTAATTAAAGATATTAAGTCAAATAAATTTGCACGAAATAAACAATAAGTAAATAAACTATTTTTTATTTGTATTTGAAAATAAGTATATTTTTCTTTAAGATATAAAGATGCTTAGAAAAATAAAAGAATTTAAATTACCAGAAGTAGAAGAAAAAGTTCTTAAATTTTGGAAAGAAAATCAAATTTTTGAAAAATCTTTAGAACTCAGAAAAGTGGATGGGAAACCTTATGTTTTTTTTGAAGGCCCTCCAACTGCTAATGGGCGTCCTGGTATTCATCACATCTTAGGGCGTGCTTTTAAAGATGTATTGCCTCGTTATAAAACGATGCGCGGATACTATGTTAAAAGAAAAGCTGGATGGGACACACATGGTTTGCCAGTAGAAATTGAAGTACAAAAAGAACTTGGATTAAAAGGCAAGCAAGATATAGAAAAATTTGGAATTGCCGAGTTTAATGAAAAAGCTAAGTCTTCAGTTTGGAAATATAAAGATGAATGGGAAAGACTTACAGATAGAGTTGGTTTTTGGTTAGACTTAAAAAACCCTTACGTTACTTATCATAATTCTTATATTGAAAGTTTGTGGTGGGTTTTAAAACAAATTGC
Organism: Patescibacteria group bacterium; assembly: GCA_018896875.1. Lineage (GTDB taxonomy): Bacteria > Patescibacteriota > Minisyncoccia > UBA6257 > 02-FULL-45-10c > JAHILT01. Next base: position 12,734 of record JAHILT010000036.1, on the reverse strand, counting down.
TAAGAAAAAACTAATTACAAGATCATTTAAAATTGTTCCATGGTGCCCTAGTTGTCAGACTCCTCTTTCTAGTCATGAGCTTGCTCAACCTGGAGCTTATAAAAAAGTCAAAGATCCTTCAATTTTTGTTAAATTTAAGATTAAAGGAAGAGTTGATGAATTTTTGCTTGTTTGGACGACTACGCCATGGACCCTACCTGCTAATGTAGCCATAGCTGTAGGTCCTAAACTTATTTATACAAAATTTTCTATTAAAGATACGTCTAGTTCTTGTGGAAAAATAGAATATGTTTGGTCTTATACTCCTCCTCCTGAGAAAGAGGGAATAGAGATAGAAGTAGTAGAAAAAATATCAGGATTTAAACTTATTGGTTTGAAATATGAGCCGTTATTTAATGTTGCTAGCGCTAAAAAAGAAAAAAGTTTTTATTCTGTTAAGGGTGCTGATTTTATAGAAACAGGAGAGGGAACTGGATTGGTTCATATTGCTCCTGCTTTTGGAGAGGACGATTTTAATTTAATTAAAAAGGAAGTAAAAGATTTATCTGACAAAGCTCCAATTACAATTGATGAAAAGGGTTATGTTCTTAAGGGTTTTCCAGGTGCTGGAAAATTTGTGAAACAAGCTGATAAAGATATCACAAAAGATTTACATGAAAGAAATCTTCTTTATCAATTAAGTTTTATAGAACACGAATATCCTCATTGTTGGAGATGTTCTGGTTTGCTTCTATATATAGCTAGATTCTCTTGGTTTATTGAAATGAGTAAACTTCGAGATAAGCTATTAGCAAATAATCAAAAGATTAATTGGACGCCAAGACATATTAAAAAAGGAAGATTTGGTGAATGGTTAAGAGAAGTTAAAGACTGGGCAATTTCTCGTAATAGGTACTGGGGGACCCCTATTCCGATTTGGCGTTGTGAAAAATGTGAGAACATTGAAGTTGTTGGAAGTTTGGATGATTTAAACAAATTAAGATTGGATCAAAATAATTTTTGGGCATTACGTCATGGTGAAGCAGATCATGTTTTGACTAATACTATTGCTTCTGGGATAGAGACCAAAACAACAACTTCACATCTTACAAAAAGAGGGAAAGAACAGGTAGAAGAATCTGCGGACGAACTCTTAAAACAGCTTGGAAAAAATAAGTTGGATATAATTGTATCTTCTCCTTATACTCGCACGAAAGAAACCGCCAGAATCGTATCTAAAAAAACTGGTGCTAAAGTTAAAATAGATAAAAGATTAAGTGAACTTAATGTAGGTTCTTTTAATGGTTTTAAAATTCCCGAATTTAAATCTTTTTTTAAGAATGATTTAGAGAGATTTTCTAAGGCTCCGACCGGAGGAGAAACATTGTTTGATACTAAGAAAAGAATGATGGAGGCGTTGATTGATATCAATTCTAATTATACTGATAAAAATATTTTAATCGTAGGACACGGAGACCCTCTTTGGATGCTAGAGGGTTCAATGAAGAATTTATCTAATCAAGAAATTTTAGAATTAAAAGAATTTGATACAGCTGAGTTAAGAAAATTATATTTTAATAATCATCCTTACAATACTATAACTAGTGAATTAGATTTACATAGACCACATATTGATAATATTTATTTGAAATGTAAAAAATGTAAATCGAAAATGAATCGTATTGAGGAGGTTATTGATGTATGGTTTGATTCTGGGGCTATGCCTTACGCTCAATATCATTACCCATTTGAATCGGGGATTAAGGAGTCAGAAGAATTAAATATAGACAAAATTAAACATAAGATAGATTTTCCTGCTGATTATATTTCCGAAGGGATTGATCAAACGAGAGGATGGTTTTATACATTATTAGCAGTTTCTACTGCTCTTGGACTAGGTCCATCTTATAAAAATATTATAACCTTTGGTCTTGTCTTGGATAAAAATGGACAGAAAATGTCTAAATCTAAAGGGAATGTTGTTAATCCATGGGACGTTGTCAATAAATATGGGGCCGATATTATTAGATGGTATTTCTATACTGTTAATCAGCCAGGTGAATATAAAAAATTTGACGAAGTTGAATTAGGCAAGGTTTATCGTCGATTTATAGCTATAATTTTTAATTCTTTTGTTTTCTTGAATACATACGGTATTTTTGGTAAAAATATAGGTAAAAAAATATTTAGTTTTAATATTATTGATAGATGGATATTAGCTAAACTTGATGAAGTTATACAGAAGACTACCATCAGTTTAGACAAGTATGATATAAATTCTACTTGTAAAACTATAGAAGGGTTTGTTGATGATTTATCTAGGTGGTACGTTAGGAGATCTAGACGTAGATTCCAGAAGCCAGAAAGTCAAGACGATCTTGAAACAGCTTCGGCCGTTTTGTATCGTTGTCTTTTAGAATTAAGCAAATTAATTGCTCCTTTTACTCCGTTTTTTGCTGAGGCGCTTTATTGTTCATTGAGCGAAAAGAAAATAAAATTATCAGTACATCTTGAGGATTGGCCAAAATCTAGAGATGAATTTTCTAATAAAGAGTTGATAGAGAAGATGGAAGAATTAAGGAGGATTGCTAGTGCTGGATTAGCATTAAGAGCAGAGAAGAATATTAAAGTAAGACAACCTCTTAATAAGTTAGAAATAAACACTAAAAAATTAACTTTAAAAGACAAGAATCTTTTAGAGCTACTTAAGGATGAAGTAAATGTTAAAAAAGTTTCTATTAATTTGCAGTTAGAAGAGGACGTAAAATTGGATACTAAAATAACAGCAGAGCTTAAAAAAGAAGGGATTATAAGAGATTTAGCGAGAATGATTCAAGGGCTAAGACAAGATGCCAATCTTTCTCCTAAGGACAATATATTTTTAATGATAGATACAGAAAAAAATATAGAACAAATAATTGATATTAATAGAGAATCTTTAAAAAAGGATGTTGGAGCTAGCGAATTAGACTTGAAGAAATCAAGCAAATTTATTGCTGAAAAAGAAACTAGTATTGATGATAAGAAGATTTGGATAGGAATACGTAAAATATAAAAAACCCCTAAATTTATTAGGGTTTTTTTATTTTAAAAATTGGAGCGGATAACGGGAGTCGAACCCGTATCTCGACCTTGGCAAGGTCGCATAATAGCCGCTATACGATACCCGCAATGTTTTTATTTTATCAAGTTTTGAGTTTATTTCAAGGATTTATATAGTAGTCGCAAAGAAAGTATGATAATTATTTTGGTGCGCTTACGAGGAATCGAACCTCGATTTTGGGATCCGCAATCCCATGTCCTATCCGTTGAACGATAAGCGCTTCGTTTGGTTTGCAGACTAATAGTATATATCTAAAATTTTAAAAAATCAGAAAGTTTATCTAAAAAAGATTCTTCGTATTCTACCTCATCTAGAAAATTTTTCAAAATATTATCTATAATTTTTTGATCTTTTATAAAAATATTTATTTTAACAAAGGGATTTATTGCAGATTGAGTTTTTAGAATTAATTCTCCTGCTTCTTCATTGTCTTTTTCTATATAGAATCCATCTAATTCTTCATATGGATAGAATTTTAATTTTCCGCAATGAATACCGTCTTCGTTAATTTTAAAGTCAATTGTTCTGGGGATTTGTTTTGCCCACATAATAATAATTAATTCTGCTAGTACAAGAAAAATTGCTAAAAGGAAATTTTTTTGAAACAAAGATATCGAAATTAATACTCCTGCGATAATACCGCTTGTCCAATACCAAGAAGCGTCCTTGTAATAATATTTAAATTCTGGCGCTCGCCAAGAGAATTCTTCCATGTATTGTATTTTAACATATATAAAAAAAGCTATCTAATTTTAAGATAGCTTACTAAATTATTTAAAAAAGTTATAAGGATTGAGATCTTAAGAATTTTTCTATTGAGTCTTCTCCTGGAAAATCAAATTCAAAAGTTTTTATTTTAGTACTCCCAATTAACAAATGAAAAAGATAATATTCTCTAGCGTTTGTCTTGTATTTTTCTTTTAATTTTAAGCCTTGTTCTTGAAAATTTTTAAAAACAGTGAACCCTTTGTCTTCATCTAGGAGTTTATTATATATTTTCTTTAATTCAATTGCTGTTTCTGATTTGTCTTCTTGTCCTTCTGGTAATGGATATTTTTCTAAAAATTCAGCTGTATTAAATTCGTTGTTATTTTGTTCTGAGTTGTTTATTCTTTCATTCATAATTTATTTATACCAAAAATATTGGTTTTTAGATATAGACTATTAATTTTGTAAATTGGCGGAGGCGGAAGGATTCGAACCTTCGGATCGATTTCTCGATCAGCACATTAGCAGTGTGCTGCTTTCGACCGCTCAGCCACGCCTCCGTTTGTTGACTATTTTAATATACGCGTAAAATTTTACAAAAACTATTTTCGACCCCTACCTATCGGCAGGCAGGGCTCAGCCACGCCTCCGTTTGTTGAATTTTATATATTGTGTTTGTTCTTTATGTACTCTCTTTTATACCCTTTTTTGTATTCTTTTTCAATTTTATGAGCTTCAATCTCATTATCACATTCAATTTTTTCCAAAAGAATAAAAGGACGTTTTGTTCTAATAGACGGTGTGTGCCCACTATTATGCTCTTGAATTCTTCTTTCTATATTGTTTGTTTTTCCGATATATAAACTATTATCTTTTTTACTTTTTAATATATATACATAAAACATTTTTGTGAAAAATTGCTTTCGACCCCTACCTATCGGCAGGCAGGGCTCAGCCACGCCTCCGTTTGTTGACTATTTTAATATACGCGTAAAATTTTACAAAAACTATTTTCGACCCCTACCTATCGGCAGGCAGGGCTCAGTCACGCCTCCGTAAAACTAACTACTAAATGAGTGTAAAACAGTTTTGTTTTATATTCAAGATATCTTAGAAAATGTAAATATTAAATATCAAAATGAAAAATGACAATGTAAAATTAAAAATAAAAAACAGAAAGAAATAGTTTCTCTGTTTTACCTAAGTAGCTTAATCTTTTCTTTAATAGGTAAATTGATAAATCTTAATGATAGGAGCGATTGTTGTCTATGTATATAAATATTACTTTCCGCTTTACTTTTGGTGTTTTTAAGTCTATTTTATTAAGTAATGGATAAAATGGTAAATAATACAAAACGTTCACCAATAGTTGTGGTTGTGGGTCATGTTGATCACGGAAAAACAACTTTATTGGACTATATTAGGAAGGCGAATGTGGCTGATAGAGAAGCTGGTGGCATTACTCAATCTGTAGGAGCTTACGAAATCTGGCATACGTCAACGCAGACTAACGCAGACCCCACACTTAAAGATGAGTATGGGGTAAATAAAAACGCGGATTTACGCGGAGAGAAGATAACTTTTATAGATACACCAGGGCATGAAGCTTTTTCTAAAATGCGAGTGCGTGGAACGGCTATAGCTGATATAGCTATTTTAGTAGTGGCAGCTGATGAAAGCGTAAAGCCTCAGACTAAAGAGGCGATTAAAATATTACAAGAATCAAAAACTCCTTTTATTGTAGCTATCACTAAGATTGATCGTCCTGGGGCTGATATAGAAAAAGTAAAAAATGATCTTACTATTGAGAATGTGCTTTTAGAAGGATTTGGGGGGAATATAAGTTATCAAAAAATTTCTGGAAAAACGGGAGAGGGAATTGATGAATTATTAGATTTGGTTTTATTAATAGCAGAAGTAGAAGAATTAAAATATGACCCAGAAGCTAATGCTAGCGGTGTTATCTTAGAGTCAGAAAAAGATAATAAAAGAGGAAACACAGTCAGTCTTATATTAAAAGATGGTTATTTAAAAACTGGAACAGCTATTTTTACTGAAAGTGCTAAGGGCAAAATAAAGATTTTGGAAAATTTTTTAGGAGAGAGAGTTAAGTCCTTAATTCCTTCTAGTCCAGCCGTTGTGATTGGTTTTGAAAGCTTGCCAAAAACCGGTGAGGAATTTGTATCTGGGGATTTATCGAAAGAAGATATCAAGAAAATGTCTTCTAAGGATATTTGTATGGAAGACAAAGAAGAATGTAAACCAGAAGCTGGTAAGTGTGTAGTAAAAATTTTACTTAAGGCTGATATGACAGGCTCTTTAGAAGTTCTTTCTGACCTTATTCATAAGGTTCCTAAAAAAGAAAAATATGATTTAAAAATAATTGATGAAAAAGTTGGCGGGATAACGGACGGAGACATTAAAACTGCTATTGCTACGAAGGCTATTATTTTAGGCTTTAATGTTAAAGCAAATAAAGCTGCTGAAAATTTAGCTAAGGATAATAAAGTTAAGATAATTACATCAGAAATTATTTATGAACTTACTAAGGCGATAGAAGATTATTTTAAATGTTTGGGTTCTCAGGACATTTCTGGAGAATTAGACATTTTGGCTGTTTTTAGCAAAAAGGCAGATAAGCAAACTATTGGAGGAAAGGTTATAGAGGGACAGATTAAAAATAATGCGAATATAGAAATACAAAAAGATTTGAAAACAATTGGAAAGGGCAAGATTGTAAACTTACAAGAAAATAAAGTAGATGTTGTAAGTGTCGGAGAAGAGAAGGAATGTGGTCTTTTGGTTGTTTCTGATGTTGAAATTGAACCCGGTTATCATTTAATTATAAGATAATGAAATTCTTTAGGTCTCAGCGTGTAGGTAATTTAATAAGAGAAGAGTTATCAAAAATAATAATGAAAGAGCTAGAGTTTTCTGGAGCATTATTAACTATTACTGATGTTGAAATAAGTGAAAAATTAAGGAGAGCGATAGTAAATTTTAGTGTTCTCCCTTCTGATAAGTCCGAAAGAATCTTGAAAATTTTAGATGGATTTAAAAAAATGTTGCAATTTAAGCTTCATAGAAAAATAAATATAAGACCAATGCCAGAGATAGTGTTTAAAATTGATTATGGTATTAGAAATGCTGCAGCTATAGAGAAGGTTTTAATTGAAGATAAAAAATGATTTTTAGTATAATTGGCTTATAAAGATTGTGTTAATATAAGTATACGAACAATTTTTTTGGCCTGGTAGCCAAGTGGTAAGGCAGTTGTCTGCAAAACAACTATACGCGAGTTCGATTCTCGCCCAGGCCTCAGGATGAAGGGTAGACGTAATAAAATAGCTTTATTGAAGCGATTACCTTTTTATGTTAGTATTTTATAATGCGTACAAGATCCTGGAATATTGAGCAATTAAAGAAAGCGGCAGAACAATCAACTAGCTTTTGTGGGGTTTTGAGAATTCTTAAATTACGTGATGCAGGTGGAAATTATGTGCAAATAAAAAAATATATACAAGAGAATCTAATAGATATTAGTCATTTTAAGGGACGTGCTTGGAATAAAGGACTAAAAGGGATTTATAAGAGGCGTATTCCATTAGAAAAAATTTTAGTAAAAAATAGTAATTATCAGAGTTTTAAATTAAAAAAACGTTTATTTGACGAGAATATTAAAAAACCATATTGTGAAGAATGCAATTGGGACAAAAAGTCCGAAAATGGATATTTGCCTCTTGAATTAGATCATATTAATGGGGATTGTCATGATAATCGTGTTGAAAATTTAAGGGTTTTATGCCCAAATTGTCATAGCTTAAAGTCAACTCATCGGGGTAGAAAAAATAAAAAAAATACAGTATAATTTTAAAATCGCTCGGGTGGTGGAATGGCATACACACAACATTTAAGACGTTGCGTCGCAAGACATGCGGGTTCGACTCCCGCCCCGAGCACCAATAAAAAACTGTGTTATATTATATAAGAATTATTTAAAATTTTAACAAAATTAATATGCCCTATATTGCTCCAAAAGATAGAAAAAAAATTGATCCGATGATTGATGGACTTGCTGAAGCTATCGTCAAAGAAGCTAAAGCTTCCGATTATGACGCGGCTTTTGCAGGGCTTATTAATTATACTTGCACTCGTTTGACGCTTAAAGTAATTCGTTTACTTTTTGGAAAAATGAGATATTGGATTATTGCTACTGTTAGCGGAACATTTAATAATGTTGCTGATGAATTTTATCGTCGTGTTGGATTACCGTATGAGAATAAACAGATTCAAAAAAGTGGAGACGTAGATCTTTTTGAGGAATATGAGAAGGAGATAAGCAAAGATTAACGGTTTTTTTATTAATCAAATTTTACTTTTAGTTTCTTAGTTTTTTGACGATTGAGTTTCGGTAATTTAATTATTAGGATACCATTTTTTATAGAAGCAACAGATTTTTCTGAATCTATCTCTTGAGGCAAAATAATTGAACGAGAAAATTTTCCCCAATAGCATTCTTGATAAAAATAATCTTCGTCTTTTACAGTTTTTTCTTTTTCTCGTTTTCCACGAATAGTTACCGATTCATTAGTTATAGATATATCTAAATCTTCTGGTTTTACCCCAGCGATAGTTGATTCAATCATTATATCATTAGGACTTTGGTAAACATCGATTGTGAGTTGCCCTTCGTCTTCTTCGAAAATATCCGAATCTAATTTTGTTTCTTCTATTACATCTTTTTTCTCTTCAGCCCCTTCTTTGTCATCTTCTGTTATTTTAAGAGTTTTAGACTTATTAGAATCAGAGCCTGCTAGTTCTTCAAAAAAATTTTTAGAATCTTGGTCCATTGAAGTATGTAAGTTTTATTTAATAAACGACTTTTATTATTTTCTTTTTAATTTTTCAAAAAAGTAAAGAATAAATAGAGCAAAAGTTATTAAGAATATTGTCGGAATTATTATTGGCTCATATTTAATTATAAGATAATTAAATATAGCATGCAATGAAGTCGCCAACACTAATCCTAATATTATTATTTTTTTATTAGATAGGAGAATTGATTTGGCCCAATAATAACCAACTAATCCTGAGCTTAGTGTGTGTAATAATGTTGCTCCAAAAAAACGAAGAGTAGTTGTTTCTAAAGCTAATGGCATAAGCGGGGATTTATAGGCAGCGGCGATATTTTCTACCGCGGCAAAGCCTAGGGCTGCGGTGACCATATAAATCATAGCATCAATTGGTTCATCAAATTCTGATGTTTTACTTACAATGTAATAAACCGCTCCAAATTTGAAAGTCTCTTCTAGAAAGGAGAATACGAAGAGAGAAGTAGGGCTATAATTTTCAATATTTACGATTAGGAATAATTTATTTATAAAAGTTTGAGCGAATAAAACTATAAATGTAGTTACGGCTCCAGCCAAAAAAGCCAAAAGAATCATTTTTTTGGGTTCGGGGTGTTTTCTATCTTCGCTCAAGAAAAAAAACAACCAAACGCAAGATGGTAATAATCCTAATATAAGAGGGAAGTAATCCATGTTTACCATTTTTCTATCATTAAGATGGATTTTTTATTTGTGGCGGGATTTAATTGGTAAATTTGTTCGGTAATAAAAGGCATAAATGGATGGAGAAGTTTTAACGAACCAATCAATATTTTAATTAATACTTCTTGTGCGGCAAAGGCATCAGCCTTATTTTCTGATTTTAGACGAGACTTAGATTGCTCTATTATTTTATCGGCAAAAGTATGCCAAAAATAATGATAAGCAGTTTCAGCAGCGTGATTAAAATCATACTTATCTAGATAATTACTAATTTTTTTCCTAGTTGTTTCTAAATCTTTTAGATTTTTTTTGTCTTTAGCTGTGAATTTTGGTTTAACTTTTCTTTTTTCATAATTCATAAAGACAAAACGAGAAGCATTCCAAATTTTAGTAGTAAAATTTCTGTATCCACGGATTTTATCTTCCGATATTATTGGATCGTTACCAGCCGACGAACCAACTACAAGAGCTATACGCACAGCATCTGTTCCATAGATTTCTGCTATTTCTAATGGATTGACTACGTTGTTTTTAGATTTAGACATTTTTTGTCTATCTTTATCACGAACAAGTCCATGCAAAAATACATTTTTAAAAGGAATTTTTCCAGTAGTGTAAATTCCGAACATTATCATTCTTGCAACCCAGAAAAATAATATATCCCAACCTGTTTCCATAACATCGGTAGGATAGAATTTTTCAAAATCTCCTTTTTTATTTGTCATTAAAGATGCGAAAGGCCATTGTCCAGAAGAGAACCATGTGTCAAAAACATCTTCTTCTTGTTTTAATTTAGGAGAAGAACAGAATGGACATTTCTTTGGTCTTTTAATATCAACTATAATTCCTTGTTTTTCCTTACATTTTTTATTCTTCATATCTTGGCAGTACCAAATAGGCATTCTTATTCCCCAGACAATTTGGCGGGAAATATTCCAATCATGAAGATTTTCCATCCAGTGCATAAATATTTTTTCAAAACGAGCAGGGATGAATTTAATTTTTTTTGATTTCACAGCATCTACAGCAATGTCTCGTAAAGATTTCTGACCATTTTTTGGTTTTTCATTCATTTTAATAAACCACTGAAGCATTACCCTCGGTTCAATGATGGTGTTGCATTTATAACAAACTGCGACTTTATGATTATAATCTTCTGGTTCTCTAGAAAGATTTGATTCTAATAGTTCTACTGATTTTATACGTGCATCTTTTATTTTTAGTCCCTCAAGTTCTACCCCAGCTTCTTCTGTCATTTTTCCATATCGGTTTATAACAGAGAATGGCATGTCTTTGATTTCATTTTTATGATTAGTCCATATCGTAAAGTCTGTTTGGTCATGATATGGAGTAATTTTTAAGGCTCCTGTACCAAAATCTAATTCAACAGACATATCAGAAATAATAGGAATTTTCTTTTTAGTAATTGGGTTTATAACCTTTTTGCCAATTAATTTATTCCATTTAGATTTAGGATGAACGGCTATGGCTATATCTGCAGGGATAGTTTCTGGTCTTGTGGTGGCTACCTCAATGAAATCATTAGAGCCATCTATTTGATAGTTTATGTAATATAATTTATCTAATTTTTCTTCATGTTTTATTTCTAAATCAGAAAGCGTAGTTTGATGTTTTGTGCACCAATTAATTGGTTTTTCTGCACGGTAAGTTAATCCGTCATCATACATTTTTTTAAATGTTTGATAAACAATCTTTTTGATATCTTCGTCTAAGGTGAATTTTTCTCTTGACCAATCGCAACTAGCGCCAAGTTTTTTTAATTGACCTTCCATGTATTTTTTATTAGATAAAGTAAATTCTTCTATTTCTTTATAGAGTTTCTCGCGGGGAATATTCCAAAAACTTCTTTTTTCTTTTTCTATTTTTTTATGATAAACAACCTGTGTTTCAAAACCAGCATGGTCAGCACCTGGAAGCCATAATGTTTTTTTACCAAGCATTCTTTGATAACGAATCATAATATCTTCTATAGTCACAAAAAGCGCGTGTCCTATATGTAAGGAACCATTAGCGTTTGGTGGAGGCATTATTATAGTAAAAGGTTTTTTATGTCTAGCTGGAAGTTTGTCTGGATTAAAATAACCAGATTTTTCCCAGATTTCATACATATCCTTTTCAACTTGTTTGGGGTCGTAGATAGAAGGAAGTTCTTTGTTCATATTCTATATTATAGCTGACTTGTTTATAAATTTAAATTTGAGTCAGCTTCTATTTTGTATGTTCTTTTTTTAGATAATAAATTAATATAGGCGGCTACTCCTATCATTGCAGCATTATCAGTGTTGAATTTAAATTCAGGGGCAATAAATTTTAAATCATTTTCTTCGGCATTTTTCTTAATAGTTTCTCTTAATGTTTTATTACAGGCTACGCCACCACACAAAACGATTGATTTAGCTTTAAATTCCATTGCTGATCGTATAGCTTTTTTAGTTAAAACATCTACAACAGATCGCTGGAAAGATGCGGCTACGTCGGATTTAAATGCTTTTTTGTTTGATTTATGTTTTTTAAGATAATAAAGCACGGAGGTTTTAAGTCCTGAAAAACTAAAATTATAATTTTTTTGATTAAGCATTGGTCGTGGAAAATCTATGGCTTTAGGACTTCCTTGTTTGGCGAGTTTTTCTATTTCTGGTCCTCCAGGATAAGGAAGTTCAAGCATTTTAGCTACTTTGTCAAAAGCTTCTCCTGCGGCATCGTCTACTGTTTCGCCTAGTTTTTTCCATTTAGTTAAACTTTGCATTTTTATTATTATGGTGTGTCCACCACTAACAACTAACCCAATAGCGGGAAAAGAAATCTTTGACCTTTGACTTTTTTGTAAATTGGGTTTTGAAAATTGTAAATTTTCGCTTTTCAATAAAAAAGCGAATAAATGGCCTTCCATATGATTTACTCCGATAAGTGGTTTTTTTAGTTTTTTTGCTAAATCTTGCGCAAAATTTATGCCTGTCCAAAGAGCTGGTTCTAATCCAGGTCCGACGGTCACAGCAATATAATCAATTGGGGATTGTAGATTTTTAAAAACCTTTTTTAAAAGTATAGGAAGATTTTTAATATGCTCTCTTTTGGCTAGATTAGGAACAACCCCTCCAAATGGCCTATGGATTTTTATTTGCGATGAAACTTCGTTGGCTAAAATTTCAAAATTTGGTCCGCCAGCTGGCCTGCCCGGCCAGGGCGAATTTAATTCTCCGGAACATTTTAAAATAGCGATAGCTGTTTCATCGCAACTCGTTTCAATTGATAGAATTGTTTTGTAATTATTTTTTTTCACTTTTAACTTTTAGCTTATTCAAGCGTTTGGTCTCACGCGTGAGACCAAACAAAGCATTAATTAAAATTAATTAATATTTTAATATTTATTT